>NZ_KV817724.1:45175-60207 GCF_001814765.1 Enterococcus sp. HMSC061C05 | reverse complement strand
GCAAAAATGTGAGGAACCATTTTCACAAAAATTTTCTTAATACTCGAAATTAAACGTCTTTTTCACAACCTCTTGGTAAACGGTGTTCAAAAGCCAGTTTCTCGGTATTAAGCCAAATTTATGTAAAAATGTGAGGAACCAGTTTCACAAAATTTTTCTTAATACTCGAAACTAAACGACTTTTTCACAACCTCTTGATAAACGGTGTTCAAAAGCTTGCATCTGCGGTAATAAGTCCAACCAAGTCAAAAACATAAGTAGCTGTTTTTGCTTGGCTGTTCTTATTACTTGATGCAAGGCAGCTTTTTCACAACCTCTTGATTATTCAAACATTTTTTTTGCGGCACGAGCTAGAGTAGGGATGTCTTTGTCGTAACGCGGTGTTTTGACAAGACGGGACATAGGGATGCCCGCAAAATGGAAAGCAGCGATTTCTCCAGAACGTACAGCACTTTGTTCAGTAAAGATCATCTGATAAGGCTGCTCAACAAATTCTCCTGTAAAGGCCAGATTGGTTGAATGCTTAGGAATGACTTTTGGTCGATCACTTTTTGCACGGTTATTAAATAATGCAGAAGCATAAGGCATATAGACAGGGATATTATTTATTACGCTGTCGAAAATCTCTGTTTCTTTTTCCCGAATATTCACTGGACCAGGATCTACTTTTGAAAGTTGTCCGATCAGTTCTTCCAACATTTCTTTTCCGTTCATCTTAATATACTGTTTATCCACAAATTCGCCACGTCGTCTTGGATAAAGGAAATAACCCCAAATAACTGTTTCATTTGGTTTTTGAGACGTAAAATGCGGTTGATGATGCACGACGATAGACATATTGACATCTTTTTGGCCTAATGGCGTGATCGGTGTAGTTGAAATAAATGAATTCAAGGCATTTCCTGGTTCTTGAGTCGTGATGCGGGTGATTTCATTCAATAACAGGTGGTTTTTCGTCGTCAGAGTAAAGCTGACCCATTCGCTCGCATCTCGATCCGCGAAAAATTTATCGGGATTTCCTAAGTTATAGAAACGTTCGCTGGCTTTTTTCCAGAGACTAGAAGCTGCACCATAGTCCATATTTTCTACAGCTGGTGTTTCGTAATCTCCCAAAGTAGCTGAATCTGTAATGGAACCATTCGTGAAAATGACCGCTGTATCTTCATCTACCGTGACATGTTCCTCTTCCTGAGTCAATGTATTAGTCATTTTCAAACCAGTGACAGTGATTTCATCTTGCATCGGTGTATCTTTGAATTCCCAGTCAGTGACACGGCGGTTCAAAATGATTTTGCAGCCTTGTTCTTTCAAGTACTCGATCAAAGGAAGCATGATACTTTCGTACTGATTGTAACGTGTTCGATTGACGCCCACTAAATGTTCGATTTGAGTAAATTCATAAATCATTTGATGCATATAGCGACGCAATTCTTGAGCAGAACTACGTGTTCTGAAAGCAAATGTTGTTTCCCACATAAACCAGAAGTTTGTTTCAAAAAAGTGTGGATCATCTTTGAAATATTCTTCGATAGTGATATTGTCTAGTTTTTCTTCTTCTGAATCAGGCATGGCAATCAGTTTAGTCAGAAGAATACGGTCCTTGTTGTTGAAGCCCAGTTTTCCGCCGTCAATGATCCCTTTACCACCTTCCATCAAACGTGCTTTGTCAAAGGTACGGTGTTTTGCATCAAAATCTCTCGTATCTTCTTCAGCAGTCATTCCTGGCTCAGTAACAGAAGGTATTCGACTTAATAGATCCATCAAATCTACATAGGTACGGTAATTAAGCATGCGACCGCCTCGAGCAATATAGCCTTTTTGGTTTTCTAATGGATGATTTTTATTCCAATATTCATCCACTACAGTGTCGGTCGGTGCACCATCATTTGAACCGTGATCATCCAATGAATAAAAGGTGATCTGATCCCCTTTCCATTTGCCTTCTTGAATCAAATAAACAGCCGCTGCCATATTGGCAATACCGGCACCAATCATTATTGCTTTACTTTTTCTCATTGTGATTCCTCCAATGTCTTCCAAGTATGTCCGTAGTGATTCAACGAAATAGGATGCTAGATGGATTCAAATTCATCATATAAATGACTGTCATCTTCGAATAGCCCTGTTTTTTTTCCTAGATATGCAGCGCCAAGGGCAAGCAAACCTAAACCGATGCCGACTTTGATTAATTTTTTACTCATGAAAAACGCCTCCTTGTTTTCTCTTTCTATATCCAAGGATAGTTCGTTTTTATGAGAATGCCAAATGATAGGGTGAGAAGAAAAAGGAATTTTTGACAAAAAAGAAGAAGTGTCTGATTTTCCTGTAATTAGTAATAGGGTAGGAAAGAAGAAAAGTTTTGAGGAGATGTATGGTTCTATTTTTAGAAATTTGGGTAAAAAAAGCGCGAGACAGTGCCACTTTGAAAAGCTGATGACGGACTAAGCCTTATTTTAACTTGCTATGTTGTTTTGGATACTTCCATGATGTATGGATGGTATGGAGGGTGAAGAATGAGAAAGGGAAGAGGAGGATTTTAGGCAAGGTGTGATCAATAAAACAACTTTTAAATAGACGAACAAGGTCTCTTTCTTTTACAATAAAAGAATAGGAACAAATCAAAAGAAAGTAGGTAGCTTATATGTTTCACTCAAATTTGATTGAATTTCTAGAATGGATCATTGCTATTTTAAATATTTGTTCTATCGGTATCTTAGTTGCTGGGATCGTTCTTGTTCTATTCAAACTTTTTGATTGGTCTCGTGTCAAGAAAAACTATGCAGAACGTAATGCTCGTAATGCAGATACAAGAAAACTGTTAGCAAGTTATATTTTGTTAAGCTTGGAAGTACTAGTCGTTGCTGATATCATCGAGTCAGTTATCAAGCCGACTTGGACAGATATTTTGAAGCTTGCACTTATTATTATCATTCGAACAGTCATTTCTTATTTCTTGAATCAGGAAATAGAAGACAAAGAGAAACAAAGAAGAGGAGAGATAGGATGACGACAGAGTTGATGCAGTTTCTTCTTCCATATTTTGAAAAACTTGTACTGGGACTTGATATTTTTGCTATCTGTTTATTGATTTGGGGAGTTTGTCTGTCGATTAAGGATTTCTTGAAATACTTATTTGTCCATACAGAAGCGAAAAACGACCGAGTCAGCGAGAACAATGCTATTAAAAAGATGTTAGGAGGTTATATACTCCTAAGTTTAGAAATTCTTGTTTCGGCTGGGATCATCGAATCGATTATCAAACCTACTTTGCAGGATATTTTCCAGCTAGCTGCATTGGTAGTTATCCGAACGATCATTTCTTATTTTTTAAATAAAGAAATCGGGCCAGTAGACGTCCCAAATAAGTGAGGTTATGAGCCCGCCGTTTATCGAGAGGTTGTTAAGAAGTGGGCAGATTCAAGGAATAAGAAGAAATTTATGAAAATTTCGGCTTATTTCCGAAGAAGTTACTTTTGGAATATTGTTTATTCAGAATAAGAGGCTGTGACATGATGTTTATCACAGCCTCTTATTTATTTTGCACAGCTGAAATGATTGCTCGTTCGATCGTATTGATTGAAATAGGAATAATATTCTCATATTGGACTGCATCCGGTGTATATAATGTACGTTCACATAACACTCGGTTCGAAGGTTGCTGTGCATACTTCTTTATATCAGATATACTTGCATAAATTGTTGGTGCAACTTGAAAATCGAAAGTAGTTACAGCTTCCAAGGCTTCCCGATAAATCAGATAATGAACATCCGAATTTGTGACGATATAAATAGTCAGACGTTCTTTTGTCAGACGGAGAATTCCACTCAATTCGATGACAAAAGCTCGCATGCAATTAGGATTGAACCGTAGATCATAAGGTAGCCGTTTGGTCCAACTGGAAAAAAGTGTTTGGACGTCTTTATATAAATTTGCCTGTTCCTCATTTAGAAGATAAAATTTTTCCGGCATGAATAATTGATAGTTATCCCAAGCCGAACGCATCAAATGAATCAGCGCACGTTCAAATGGCTGATTCCCGAGTAATTCTTGATGGAAATGAGTTTCAAAGGTAGCAACTAGTTCTTTTATTTCGGGAGTATTATCAATAAACACTTGGTGTAGCTGTTGAAAATCTTCCGCAATCAACTGATAAGAATGGAAACCATAATTACAAAGATTGAACAGTGTTAAAATAAAGACAAATTCTTCTTTTTTATAATATGTTTGGAAATCAGTGGTTTCCCATGCTGACTCGACATAATTGTAAATAGGACGTTTTTTGATTTCTTCGATAAATGTTGGATCTATTGTCACCGTACACAACTGTTGGCGTAAGAAACTAATAGCAAAACCAATCGATAAGATTTCTTTATTTTCTTTATCATAAAATCTACCGCTATTCTCCGTTACAGATTCAATGAAACGATCCGCACGTTCAAAAAACGATTCAGGTAGCTCCCAGGACTTAAAGCTGCCTAAACGATAAGCCACATTAAGAAGCAACAGACGTCTTTCCATTTCAGTGAATCGAGGGGAGTAGCGGTCGATTTCGATCCCACAATCATGAAAATAAGCCAATACTTGTTTTTTTAAGGAGTAAGCTTTGCTGACAGAGATGAATTCACACTCAGTTAATTGGAGATAATCAGGTTCATCTTCTTCCAAATAAAGCAGGCAAGTTTTTAAAAACAACGAATTTTGGGTCAATTGCTGCATGATCTTACATCGAGGTATATGTTCTGAAAAATATAAAGTGTAACAATCCTTTTCCCGATGTGTATAAACAATTTGTTCTTCAAATTCTTTTTTTATGTTATTGATATCATTGAGTAAAGTGGTTTTGCAAACATGTAGAAGATTGGAGAGCTTTTCTAGATTGACTTCTTTATTTACATAGAATTGTCCACATAAAAACAGCTGTCTCAAAATATTCTTCTCAATATATTCTTCAATCATAGTAAAGCCTCCATCTTGTATTTTTTTGCACAATATGGAAAATATTATGACATGTTTTCTTTTGGAAATCATCAATTAATTTCTGAAAAAACCTGTAAATTCCGTTAATAAAAGATTTTTATGTTATAAAAATTGAAAAATAAATATTTTCATTAGAAAATAGATTGTGAATTTCTAACAAGCAAAAGGAATGCAAATACAGTTGATGAATGAATGATGGTCATTTAAGTTATTTGTTCGTTTTTTTTAGACTATCCATTTTAGAAGTCTGATTTATTAAAAAATTGTTCGTTTTTCCACGTTCAATTATCAGAAAAATCCGACTTTATTTATTTTTGTTTGAAATATTCTACGTGAATTTGATGTTATAAAAAAAATTTTCTCATTTTTGGCGCTATAGTGAAGAGGTGTTACAGATAAGCACATGTATCTGCGAGACATTGACCAACGAAATATGGAGGGAAGAAACATGAAAGATATGGATATCAAGGCCGTCTTTATAGGCGACAAAGCTGAAAATGGACCAGTTTACAAAATGTTGTTGAACAAGATGGTAGATGAACATCTTGGCTGGAGAGAAAATTATATTCCTTCAGATATGCCTGCAATTAGCGAAGGAGATAAGCTAACTCCAGATTATCTAGCCACCCGCGACCATATGATAGAAGTCTTGGATGAAGTCAGTCAGCGATTACGCGCAGGATCGATCCCCTGGCATTCAGCAGGCCGTTACTGGGGACAAATGAACGCTGAAACACTGATGCCTGCTTTATTAGCTTACAATTATGCGATGCTATGGAATCCCAATAACGTTGCACTAGAATCTTCTATGGCAACTTCGCAGATGGAAGCAGAAGTAGGACAGGATTTTGCCTCACTATTCAACATGGCAGACGGATGGGGACATATTACAGCAGATGGTTCTATTGCTAACCTTGAAGGATTATGGTACGCCCGTTGCATCAAATCGATTCCTTTAGCTGTCAAAGAAGTTCTGCCTGAAAAAGTGAAAAACATGTCTGAGTGGGCTCTTTTGAATCTGTCTGTTGAAGAAATTTTGGAAATGACCGAAAGCTTTACGGATGCAGAGATGGATAAGGTCAAAGCCGCTTCTTCTCGTAGCGGAAAGAATATCCAAAAATTAGGGAAATGGCTGGTTCCTCAAACAAAACACTATTCTTGGATGAAGGCGTTAGATATTTGCGGAGTGGGCTTAGATCAGATGGTTGCTATCCCAGTTCAAGAGGATTATCGAATGGATATCAACGCTTTGGAAAAAACAATTCGTGAATTAGCTGATCAAAAAATCCCGATTCTAGGTGTGGTTGCTGTCGTAGGAACAACAGAAGAAGGACAAGTAGACAGTGTAGATAAAATCATCCAGTTAAGAGAAAAGTTAAAAGATGAAGGTATCTATTTCTATTTACATGTTGACGCTGCATATGGCGGGTACGCGCGTTCACTGTTTTTAAACGAAGCAGGAGAATTTGTGCCTTATGCTTCCTTAGCTGAATTCTTTGAAGAGCATCATGTATTCCACCATTACGTAACGATCGACAAAGAGGTATATGAAGGATTCAGAGCTATTTCAGAAGCGGATTCTGTCACGATTGATCCGCATAAGATGGGCTATGTCCCTTATGCTGCTGGAGGAATCGTGATCAAACATAAAAATATGAGAAATATCATTTCTTATTTTGCACCATATGTGTTTGAAAAATCAGTCGAAGCACCAGATATGCTAGGTGCTTATATTTTAGAAGGCTCAAAAGCAGGAGCGACGGCTGCTGCAGTCTGGACAGCTCATCGTGTATTGCCATTGAATGTGACCGGATATGGTCAATTGATTGGTGCATCAATCGAAGCAGCTCAAAGATTCAGAGAATTTTTAGAACAATTACACTTTACTGTAAAAGGAAAAACGATCGAAGTCTATCCACTGAATCATCCTGATTTTAATATGGTCAATTGGGTATTTAAAGTACAAGATTGTGCAGATTTGAACGCTATCAATGAATTAAATGAAAAAATGTTCGATCGGTCTTCTTATATGGATGGCGATGTTTATGGTGAACGGTTTATTACTTCTCATACGACATTTACACAAGAAGATTACGGTGATTCTCCGATCCGTTTTATTGAAAGAATGGGTCTATCGAAAGAAGAATGGCAAAAAGAACAGCAAATCACTCTGCTACGTGCGGCTATCATGACTCCTTATTTGAATGATGATCGAATTTTCAATTTTTATACAAAAGAAATCGCGAAAGCAATGGAAAAGAAACTAAACGAAATCATCAAATAGAACTGATTTTTGTGTGAAAGAATAGCAAGAGACATATGGAGAACAGACAATTATTTGCCTCATCAAAACAGTTGTATTTCCCCCTGTTTTTCATATATTCCTCAGCAAGACATTCTTTTTTATAAATCTTTCTATAGTTGGTTCGTTCGTTTCACGTATCAAACCCAGTTCACTAAGTTCGTTCAATGGATGTTTCGGTGATACTGGGTTTTGTACTGAATCGATGAAGCCTTGTCACTTTTGTTCTTGAACAAAAATAAAAGAAAACGAAAAACATGTCGCTATTGAAAGAAAGAAGGAATAAAGATGAAAGATGCTGGTTCATCAAAACAAATCACGACCATGACCTTTATCGGGATGACCTGTGCCCTTGTAGCAAGTGTACGAAATATTCCAGATGTGGCAGCAACGAGCTGGACGATGATTTTTTACATGCTGGTTGCCGTATTGTTATATGCCTTTCCGATCTCATTGATCTCTGGTGAATTTGCCGGAATGTTTCCTCAAAAAGGTGGTCCAGAACTTTGGGTATCGAATGCTCTAGGAAAAAAATGGGGATTCGTTGTCTCCTGGCTGTTATGGGTCCAAATGTTTCCAGGGATGGTGATGGTTGCTTCAGCACTCGCTCCGTTGTTTGGTAATATTATCGATAATGTGCCGCTTGGGCTGAACAGCAAATTTACATTAGTTGTTATTTTAGTGGTTTATTGGATCATCACTTTTTTGAATTTAACATTCGACATGGCAAAAATCGGAGGAAAAATCGGTGTTTGGTTAGGTCTATATGTGCCTTTGACGATGATGCTCTTATTAGGGCTTGCTGCGTGGATCAAAGTTGGAATCGTACCAATCGGAACATTAGGCAATTTTTCATGGGACAAAGTAATACCAGATAGTACGACTGCATCCTCATTTGTTTATTTTGCGCCGATCATGTTTATTTTTACTGGCATCGAAATGTCCTCCGTGTATATCACTCGATTGAAGAACCCAGTGAAAACGTACATTCGTGGGGTATTTGTCGCGCTGATTTTTATATTTTTCGTCAATATTTTGAATGCTTTGGTTGTAGCAAATGTCGTACCAAAAGGTCAAATGGAATTGAATAATATCGCACAATCTATTTCGATTTATTGCCAAATTCTCGGTTTGCCGCATCTTATTGTGAATCTGTTTAGTTTGCTTGTCTTCATCGGTGTGGCCGTCCAATTATCTGCTTGGGCATCAGGACCTGCAAAGACAGTGACAGAAAGTGCTAGAAAAGGTGCGTATCCACCAAAATTCAATTTTTGGAAGACAAATCAATTTGACGTATCCAAATCCGTTATTTTGACTCAATCTGTCATTATCTCAATCTTTGCGCTTTTTTATTTGCTGATTCCTGGCGTCAATCAAGCATTTTTGATGCTGGTTAATTCAACTACTGTAATCTATTGTATCGTCTATGTCATTATGGGGATCTCGGTTTTGAGATTACGTTATACACATGCAAAGTTGAACCGTCCATTCAGAATTGGAAAAAAAGAGAACAAAAGCAATCTTGGCGTCTGGGCGGTCGTTATTGTTTTATTTGCGGCAATCGGCTTTTCTGTCGGACTGACGATGAAAGCTGGAACATGGATCAATCTAATTGCAGTCACAGCCATCAGTGTCATTTTGTTTGTAGTACCACTATGTATTGAAAAAATAAAGAAACCTTCTTGGGAACAGGAAGTCGCCATGCTGCTTGAAAAAGAAAAAGGTGAACTTGATGGAAAAACCGGCAATGAAACGGACTCTAACTAATCGAAATATCCAGTTAATCGCACTAGGTGGCGCAATTGGAACAGGATTATTCTTAGGTTCAGCAAAGGCAATTGCACTGGCAGGACCAGTTGTTATTCTCGTCTATTTGATATGCGGTGTGGCTATTTATGGCTTGATGCGGGCTATGGGTGATTTGTTTTTAGCAAATAGTAAATTTAACTCTATCAGTGATTTCATTGACTACTATTTGGGTGAAAAGTGGGCCTTTTTTGTCAATTGGACTTATTGGCTTTGCTGGCTTGGAGCTGGACTTGCGGAATTGACAGCAATAGGATTGTATATCCATTTCTGGTTTGTACATGTACCAGCTTTGATAAGCGGAGGTAGTGCATTAATGATCTTAATGGCAGTCAATCTTGTTGCCGTCAAATGGTTTGGCGAATTGGAATCTTTTTTCTCAATCATCAAGATTTTGGGGATTGTTCTTTTTATTTTATTGGGTATAGGTTTGAGCGTCTCATATTTTCATACCCAGTCTATCGGAATCAAAGCAAATTTTGGACAGCTCAATGAATTACTCCCGTTTGGCTTTGCTGGAATGATTGCTTCATTTCCTATGGTTTTATTCAGTTTTGCTGGAATTGAAATGATCGGATTAACAGTTGGTGAGACGAGTGACCCACAAAAGAATTTGAAAAATGCAATCAACTGTCTGCCTTGGCGTATCCTCTTTTTCTATGTAGGAACGATTCTGTCGATTTTATTCGTTGTTCCATGGCATTGTTTAGATTTAAAAGAAAGTCCTTTAGTCACTATGTTGCAAATGATCCATTGCCAAAGCGGGGCAGCAATCGTCAATCTGATGATTCTGGTTGCTTCTTTGTCTTCGGCAAATAGTGCGGTTTACAGTACTAGCAGGATCTTATATCAAACAGCAAAAGAAAAAAGTCTGCCCTCTTGGTTTTGTGCGCTTTCTAAGAAAGGCGTACCTTTACACGGTATTTTGATTACAGGAACGTTATTTCTTGCAGGTCTTTGTCTACATTTTTTTGTCGCTGATAGTCGATTGTTTTTTCAGCTTTTGGCAGGTATGACAACGAGTTGTTTTCTATTTGTGTGGTCTTCGATCTTATGTGCACATATTCAATTTGTTAAAGAAAAGAAACGGAACACTATACCAAGATATAAAGACCTTGCTTTGTTGGTATTTTTTGCTGCCATGGCTTTCAGCTTGTTATTCGAAAGAACGACACGTTTTATTCCTTTTTTATTAGTTATCTGGTTTGTTCTCTTAAGTTTTGTATATAAAAGAATAAGCGATAGAAATATCAATTAAGACTAAATATATCCGGCAAAACGAATTATTTCAGACTTCTCTGAAATAATCGATACGCCTGAAAGATCTCCCTACGTATAATAAAAGTATCAATTAAGTAGGAGGGGATAGGATGAACTGGTATAAATTGACGGTAGAAGATACATTGAAAAACTATCAAACATCAACAGAAGGCTTGTCGCAAGAAGAACGGCAGAAACGCCTGACTGATCAAGGATATAATGAGATAGAAGCAAGACAGCAGACAAAACGATGGAAAAAAATAGTAAAGCACTTTACTGATCTGCTGATGATCGTGTTGATCATTGCCTCTTTTTTGAAATTTGCTTCGAGCGAATACATCGAAGGAAGTATTATTTTATTCGTAGTGATCGTCAACGGACTCGTTAGTTATTGGCAAGAAAGAAAAGCAGAAGAATCGTTGAATGGTTTGAAGCAGCTGATGGGACAAGAAGCGATAGTACTATCGAACGGGATGCAAGAAAAAATTCCTGCGAAAGAACTAGTAAAAGGAGATGTCATTGTCTTACGTGCTGGAGACGTTGTTCCAGCAGATGTTCGGTTGATCGAAGTACATGATCTACTAGTGGAAGAATCGATTTTGACGGGAGAATCAGAAGCATCTGAGAAAAATCATACCGTTTTGGCAGCAGAAGAATCAATCGGTGACCAGAAAAATATGGCTTTTTCAGGAACACTTGTACAATCTGGTTCTGCAGTCGGTGTCGTTGTAGAAACAGGAAACACGACAGAAATCGGTAAAATCAATCAAGCGCTGCAATCGGTCGAACAACAGACGACGCCTCTGATCAAGAAGATCAACCGATTGAACAAACAAATTTTTCAAGGCATACTTTGTTTGATCTTGTTCTTAGTTGTTTTTACAACATTCCGCTATGGCATGGATTGGTCTATCCTTCTTTCAGCTATGATCGCTTTGGTAGTGTCAATGGTACCCGAAGGATTGCCAGCTGTTTTGACCATGATCCTATCTGTCGGAGTAAATGAAATGGCAAAAGAAAAGGCAATCATCAAAGGACTGCCTTCTGTAGAAACATTAGGTTCTATGACAGTGATCTGTTCAGATAAGACAGGGACATTGACAAAAAATGAAATGACAGTTGTGGATATAGCAGCAAAGGAAGAAACTCGCGTACTGTCTATTATGAAAAATTGTCAGGAGTTAAAGACGAAAGAAGAACAGAAAACAGAAAATTTAAGTGGCAATCCGACAGAACTTGCACTGATTCGACACACTGAAATAGCCAATCTGCCTTTGAAAAAAATAGAAGCAAAGATTCCGTTCAGCTCTGAATACAAATATATGGCAACGATGCATACGGAGGGAAAAGGAGCGGTGATTTACGTCAAAGGTGCGCCAGAAGTATTATTGGCTAAATCAACTCTTTCTTCTTCAGAACAAGAAGCATGGGGTCAAACAGCCACAGCGTTTGCGAAAAAAGGTCAGCGTGTTTTAGGATTTGCTTACAAAAAAGTAGATTCGAAACAGGAACTCACGCATGAGTCTTTAACCCAATTAACTTTTGCAGGGATTGCTGGGTTGATCGATCCGCCAAAAGAAAGTGCAGTCAAAGCTGTAAAGGAATGCCAACAAGCAGGGATCTCAGTGAAAATGATTACGGGGGATCACAAAGATACAGCAAAAGCGATCGCGGAACAAATTGGCTTAAAACATACTGCTAAAGTTTTAGAAGGGATCGATTTGGATCTTATGTCTGAAGAAGAGTTGATTCGACAAGTACCAAAAGTCGATGTCTTTGCTCGAACGACACCAGAACACAAACTGCGAATCGTGAAAGCTTTGCAGAAAAATGGAGAAATCGTCGGAATGACCGGAGACGGCGTAAATGATGCACCTGCTTTGAAAAGAGCCGATATAGGAATCGCTATGGGAATCAAAGGTAGTGAAGTAAGCAAACAGGCAGCTGATATGGTTTTAGGAGATGATAATTTCCATACGATCGCAAAAGCCGTAAAAGAAGGTCGGCGCATTTTGGATAACTTGCAAAAGACCATCAATTTCTTCTTACCAACTGCGTTAGCTCAAGGATTGATCTTGATTTGGGCGCTGATACTGAATCGGCCGCTACCTTTGTCCCCAGTACAGATTTTATGGGTCAATATGGTAACGACAATCACTTTATCTTATGCATTAGGGTTCGAGTCGCCAGATCCAGAAATCATGAAGCGTCCACCAAGAGATCCAAAGCAAGGAATCCTATCTGGTTATCATTTGTTTCGGATCATCTATGTCGCACTACTGATTATGGTTCCTGCCTATTTATTGGCTATGCAATTTGAAGGGCAAAGCTTACAGCAAACCATTCTTCTGCAAAATATCGTCTTAGCTCAAGCTGTTTACATGATCAATTGCAGAGAGTTGTCCAAGCCGTCGTTGAACCAAGGTCTTTTGCAAAACAAATCGCTTTTTCTTTCATTGGGTATCCTTGTTTTATTGCAGGGGATGGTTATTTTTCTGCCAATCGGCCAACAGCTGATCAGTACAGTAAGTTTAACGATGACACAACAGTTATTGATTGGGGCAAATGTGATTCTTCTATTCTTAGTTGTAGAAATAGAAAAAGGGATCATGAATAAACTGTTTCGCAAAAAAGAAAAAACAGCTAGAGAATTCAGTCGCTAGCCGTTACTATAAAAAAGTTTTGAAAGTGAGTTCAGTCAAACGATTGAGCTCATTTTTCGTTGGAATAGAAGAAATGTATACAATAGGGATATCTAGAGAATCCAGAGGGAAATTGGAAATCAAGATATCTGTTTTTTCAAAAGAAATAGTGGAAAGATCGGTTAGTTCGATAGGTAAGAAGCAGACACGTTTTCCCAAGTAATCTTTTAATTCCTGCTGCAAGAACGCCTTCCATGAAGGTTCTCCTTGGAAAATAAAATAGACATTGAACAAATTCGGTTTGATAGAAAAAATCGTTTGTTGGATCAGTAAAGACAAGAGTTGAAGAAAGTAATTTGGTTCATTGATTTCCATTTCTTTTTTTAGATCGTTCAGTAAATTCTCTTTCTGCTGATACAAGTGTGCATATTGCTGATCATACGTCTCTAAAAAACGATGGTATTGGCGTTCCAAAGGTTCAATCAGTATCGGCGATTCATGATATTTTAATACGAGGAGAGCCAAGTTATCAGTCAGAGATGTTTTTTTTAGTTGATCAAGAGACAGCTCTGAAGCTAGTTCCTCTACAAACGTTTCGAGGACCTCTAAAAATGGAGAATGATGCAGGCAGCGAGCGATTTCTTGTCCATAGTTATTGTTGTAATTCCAACTTTCCAGAAAGCAGAAAGAAGCAAAAGAAAGCTCAGTGTCTTTAAGATAAATACCTTCCGTTAAATACAATTTTTTCAATGCAGAGTCATACAGGGAGGAGAGTGTGCTGTTGATATGGATAGAAGAATCTAATCGGCAATTCGCTTTTATACGGATCGTATTGATAAAGAACCAACATGTTCCGAAAATCTCTTCTGTTTCAATAGCTAGTTCAGTTTGACTGAGGTTTCTTAAAAATTGAAAATAATGGGATTCATGGATCGAATAATCCTCGAAAAAATAGTTGTTATGAGTAAAAGGAATCAGCAATCGATGATAGAAAGTACGAATCGCACGCTCTTTTCCAAGAATACAAGCTGTATATTTCGTCAAATCGATCTGCAAGTCGTAACTTGCTAAACGCTGATTGATTTTAGTCACATGTCTTTTCAATGTTCCATAAGAAAGCCCATGGTCGGCTAGAAAATCAGGGACAGCAACTTTTTTTGTAAAAAGCAGATTTTTCAGCAGTTCGACACTGACTGATTGTTTGAAAAAAATCTCCCAAAGGTCATTTGTTAATAAATTTTGATGATTTTGTAAACTGATTCCTGCTTGATCGCTGAGGATGTCCCAGCCTTCGGGCAGCTGAGAGCGAATAGATTGAAGGTCAGAAAAAATCGTTCGTTCGGTTGTCCCTATGATTTCAGCTAATTCATTTACGGTTATCTTTGTATGATTCAGCAATTGTTCGACTAAAGAAACATGACGTCGAATATCTTTTTCGGTAATGATTTTTTTCATTAGTGAATACATAAATCAGACTCCCTTCTATTCTAAGAATACGGAGAAAATAAACGGTGGTCAAGTTTCAACTGATCTTTCAACCAGTATTCATTTTTCTATTCTTACGTGGTATCTTTGAATAAAGTGAATCAATAAGAAAGAGATGGAAGCAGATGCTAACGAAAAAAGAACTAATCGATCACATCGATGAAACATACAATTTGTCTCCAGAATATATTTTTAAAAAATTTCCTGATTATTGCGTATTCAGACATCAAAAAAGCAAAAAATGGTTTGGGGTCCTGATGTCTGTTCCAGAAGAAAAAATCTATGATGATGCAAGTGACCATAGGATCATCGATATCCTTGATTTGAAGGTCGATCCTGAACTTGGCGGAATTTTGCGAGGAAAAGAGGGGTATTTTCCAGCCTATCACATGAATAAAGAACATTGGATCTCTGTTGATCTACGTAAAATAGAAAAACTAGATGAACTAGCAAGTTTGATTGATGGAAGTTTCAAATCAACGCAATGAATTCTAGGAAAAATAGAGAAGAGGTTGTGACAGAAGTGTTTAGCTTCAAGAAATAAGAAGGAATTTACGAA
>NZ_KV817724.1:0-45075 GCF_001814765.1 Enterococcus sp. HMSC061C05 | reverse complement strand
TTTACGAAAATTGCTTCTCAAATTTTTGGGGAATTTGGGCTTATTTCTGAAGAAGTTACTTCTGGAACACCGTTTGTTCAAAAAAAGAGCTGCGACAAGAATTTTGTCCCAGCTCTTTTCTTTTTATTTTCCTAAATAAAATTCCCGCATCGTTTTTGCAATCATTTTGATCAAAGGATGATCTTCTGTGAAGCTAGAAGATAAATAAATTGTTCGTGTCAAGGGCAAATCTTTGATTTCCCGCAAGACGAAAGGATCATTTTTATCGTAAGACCAAGAAACTTTTGGGAAAAAGCTAACAGCTAATCCTTGCTTGACAATAGAACGTAATGTCGCAGGATCATCTGTCGTCGAACTGATCGTCAATTCGATACTTTTCGCTTCAAGTGCTGCATCCAGTGTATGACGGAAGGCATTGCTCTTTGACAGCATCAAGATGGGGGTGCGTTGAATATCTTCTAATTGCAGATGTTCTTTTTTCGCAAGAGGATGTTTCTTAGGAATGGCTACATAAACAGGTTCTTTCATGATAGGAATATTGGTCATGCCAGGCTTCATCTCCGAAGTGATGTATAGTACAGGATCGGTAATATCATCTGGTAAATGATGTTGCATGATCGTTAATTGGATATCAGGATGCTTTTCCATAAAAATTCGGACCAAGTTCGGAATAGAAACAGAAGCTACCTCTAAATACAAAATGACGGAAGTAACGATCTTCTCATTGACCGAAGACAATAATTTGATTCCTTCTTCTAATGTGTCTAATGTCTTGACTGCATATGGATAGAATTCTTCTGCATAAACAGTTGTCTCAATATTTCTGCCGCTATGGTAAAACAAAGGGACTCCTAATTCGTTTTCCAAATGTTTGATCGCACGGCTCAAGGCAGGTTGAGAAATAAATAATTCTTTGGCTGCTTGGGTGACATTTTTTGTTTCGAACACTTTTTTAAAATACTGTAGATGAAGCAATTTCATAATTATCCATCCCATCCATACCTTTTTGTTATGGTTTTTTCTTTTTTTGGCATTTTTTATTATAGCAGAAATTGACTAAGATAGCAGTGGAAAAAGTAAGTGCTAAGGAGGCGAGGCTCATGAGTACAGGTTTCTTATTTCCTGGGCAAGGCAGTCAGAAGTTAGGGATGTTAGCGGATATTCCTGAAATGTACATGGAACGTTTAGAAAATGTGACGGGGTATCGGTTAGTTGATAAAGAAGAAAACTATCAAGATACGGTTTTTATCCAGCTAGCATTACTGACAAAAGCAGTATTTTATTTAGATGAAATGGAAAAAAACGGTATTCAGCCTGATATTGCAGCAGGACATTCGATCGGTGCTTTTTGTGCAGCTGTTGCTTGTCGATCTTTGACATTTGAGAATGCAGCGGAACTAGTCTATCACCGCGCAGTCTTAATGAAAGAAGCTTATCCAAGCGGTTATGCAATGGGCGTAGTAGTAGGTGTGACGAGAAGCGAAGCAGAGGAAATTGTAGCAAAAACATTTGATCCTGACCACCCAGTCTATCTGTCAAATGAAAATTGTCCGATGCAACATACGCTATCTGGGAGTATCGAAGGTTTATCCGTTACGTTGGCAGAAGCCAAACGGCGCCAAGCGCAAACAGCGAAGCTGCTGAAAGTTCCTGTGCCATCTCATTGTCTCTTGATGAATGATACAGTCAAGAAATTCAAGCCGTATATGCAGTCTGTCCATCTATCTGATGCTAGATGTTTGTATATAAAAAATACGGATGGAAGAGCCACTCAGGACGCAGAAGAGATTCGTAAAGATTTGTTGGAAAACCTAGCTTTCCCTGTGCAATGGAACCAAATGATGGACTTGGCAAAAGAATTAGGAATGGATCTGACGATTGAATTTCCCCCCGGCAATACTTTGACAAAGCTGATTCATACAAAATTTGGTGTAGATAAAGGGATCCGTACGATCAATCTAGACCAACATGGTATTGATGACGCCACGTTTCTATATCAAAAATGGAGATGACTAATTATGGAAAAACCAAACCGCAACTGGGCTTCTAAACGCGAAAAAAAAGCGCAGCGATTGGAAAAAATCAGCAACTTGCTCAATGGCAAGTATGTAGAAACTGAAAAAATCGTAGAAGTAATGGAAAAACTGATTGCTCCCGGCGATAAAGTTGTATTAGAAGGCGACAATCAAAAACAAGCAAGTTTTCTTTCAGAAAGTCTTGAAAAAGTAGATGCAGAAAAAGTGAATGATCTGCATTTGATTATGTCTAGTATCTCACGACCAGAACATTTGAATATTTTTGAAAAAGGAATCGCAAGCAAGATCGATTTTTCTTATGCTGGTGCACAAAGCTTGCGTGTCGCCCAAATGATTGAAGACGGCACAATGAAATTAGGTGATATCCATACTTATTTGGAACTTTATGGACGCTTATTCATCGATTTGATTCCAAATGTTGTTTTAGTAGCTGCAGATAAAGCAGATAAAGACGGCAACTTGTACACAGGTTTCAATACGGAAGAAACACCAACAATCATCGAAGCTGCAGCTTTCAAAGATGGTATCGTGATCGTTCAAGTCAACGAAGTTGTCGATTCTTTACCACGTGTAGATATCCCTGGTGACTGGGTAGACGTTGTCGTGAAAGCAGATAAACCTTATCAATTAGAAGCTTTATTCACACGAGATCCTCAAAACATCACAGAATTGCAAATCCTAATGGCAATGATGGCAATCAAAGGAATCTACGCAGAACACGGCGTACAATCTTTGAATCACGGTATTGGATTCAATACAGCAGCTATCGAATTGTTACTGCCAACTTATGGCGAATCACTAGGGTTGAAAGGGAAAATCGCGAAGAACTGGGTATTGAACCCACATCCAACGATGATTCCAGCCATCGAATCAGGTTGGGTTGAAAGCATCCATAGTTTTGGTGGCGAAGTTGGTATGGAAAAATATATTGCTGCTCGCCCCGATGTCTTTTTTGTCGGTAAAGACGGCACGATGCGCAGTAACCGAACATTATCACAAGCTGCAGGACAATATGCCATCGATATGTTTATCGGTTCAACCTTGCAATTAGATTACGAAGGAAACTCTTCTACCGTAACAAAAGGACGTTTATCTGGTTTTGGCGGTGCGCCTAACATGGGACATAATCCTGGCGGTCGTCGTCATTCTACACCAGCATGGCAATCACTTCGCGACAATGATGATCCATTAGGGAAAGGCCAAAAATTAGTTGTTCAAATGGTTGAAACATATGGTTCAAATAAAAAGCCAGTCTTTGTCGAAGAATTAGATGCATTAGCTGTTCAAAAACAGGCAGGCTTAGCCAATGCACCAGTGATGATCTATAGCGAGGATACCACGCATATCGTGACAGAAGAAGGAATCGCTTATTTGTACAAAGCAAAAACAAAAGAAGAACGACAAGCAGCAATTGCAGCCATTGGCGGTGTCACACCTCTTGGGATGACAAGCAACAAAGAATCACTAGACCGTTTGCGTGCAGCCGGCATCGTGAAATTACCAGAAGATCTAGGCATCAAACGTAGTGAAGCGAAACGTTCATTATTAGCTGCACAAACCATCGATGATTTGATCGAATGGTCAGATGGCCTGTATGAACCACCAATGAAATTCAGAACTTGGTCATAAAATTGGCGAGGAAAACCTTTTGTCGCCATTTACTCAGATGGAAGAAGAAAGACGAATAAGCAGAACGTGTATGCTCTGTTTTACAAAAAGGGGAGAGATCCATGGAACAATTAGCTTATAAATATCCAACGAAACAGCCGATCAATAAGAAAATCCATGTAGGAGTGGTCGGTTCAGGTGATTTGGAAATCTTGATGTTTCCAACAGAAAAAAAAGAATCTACTGTAAAAATCTGTACAGGAAGCGATGGCTTCGGCGAAGTATGGAACAACGTATTAACGAGATTTTTTGATCGTTATCCAATTTCAGCAGATATCGTGATCAATGACTTCGGTGCTACACCAGGAGTTGTGTACCTACGATTGACGCAAGCAATGGAGGAACTTTCAGATGAAAAATAGTTTTGTAGAATTAAACGCCAGAGAACGAGTGAACGCTCTACTTGACAATGGACGTGAATTGATTGGTCCATTCGATCAAATCATCGCACCAAGTTTGCCAGCACAAGGAATCGTCCCTGAAAGTGATGACGGGATCGTTGTCAGCCGTGGCACGATCAATGGTAAACAAGCAGTAGTAATCGCTATGGAAGGAAAATTCCAAGGTGGCGGTATCGGTGAAGTTTCCGGTGCAAAAATCGTTGCTGCACTCGAACATGTATTAGAAGAAAACAAAAAAGGAAATGAAATTTTTCCAGTCATCGTACTAGATACAGGCGGTGTTCGTCTGCAAGAAGCGAACTACGGACTGTTATCTATTTCAGAAATCGGAAATGCAATCATTGCTCTAAAACAATATGTACCAGTCATCGGTTTGATTCCAGGACGTGTAGGATCATTTGGCGGTATGTCGATTACTTCAGCATTGATGAGTTATTTGATCGCAACAAAAAAAGCGAGAGTCGGTTTGAATGGACCAGAAGTTATTGAGCAAGAAGCAGGTGTTCGAGAATTTGATTCTAGTGACAAAGACTTGATTTGGAATACATTAGGATCTCGTCAACGGGTAGAATCAAAAATCATTGATGAACTAGTGACTGATAGTGTAGAAGCAATCAAAGCTGCTGTCATCGCAGCAATGGACGAACGAAAAGACACGCATCGCAGTGAAAGCTCAGCATTTTATTTATCATTACTTGATTCTTTGGATCTTTCAAAACCAATGAGCATTGACGATTACAATGAAGCGATTGCTAACCATCAAGCAAAATCAATGGACTTACCAGAAGTAGCAGAAGGAAATGAACCAGCTGCAGCAAGTGTTGGTTACGATTGGTTTGCGGCACTAACTGGCATGAAAAATCCAACTTCTTCTATCAGTACTGTGTATTATGGTAAATCAAGTAAATTCATAGAAGAAGCCATCGTGACCTCGATCGTACCTGATCCTAAAAATCCGATGTACCGTGTACGAAACGGTGAAGTTGGTTTAGTTGAAGGTTTCCGCATGGGACAAATTTTGGATCACGTTTACGAAGAAGATAAAGATAAAAAAGTGAAACGGCCAATTGTCGTTGTGATCGATGTACCAAGCCAAGCATACGGCTATAACGAAGAATTGATCGGTATTCATGTGGCTTTGGCTAATAGTGCTGCTGCTTATGCAAAACTCCGTCAAGCTGGACATCCAGTTATTGGATTGATTGCAGGAAATGCTATTTCAGGTGCATTTTTAGCGCATGGATTACAATCAAGCCGCTTGATTGCTTTAAACAATAAAGAAATCACTGTCCAAGCGATGTCTAAAGAAAGTGCTGCACGTGTGACAAAACGTTCGGTTGCTGAAATCGAAGCAGCTGCTGAAAAAGTTCCAGCTATCGCTTACGATATCAATAATTATACAAAACTAGGAGCAATCTATCATTTCCTAGAAGATATCACCGACCAAGCTGCTTCAGAACAAAATGTCAACAAAGTCATCGAAGCAATCAATGAAGCCATTCAAGATGTCCGCAATACAAATGACACGATGCTGACAAATCGATACACGAACGAAACAGCCAAAACATTCGGACGTGTCGAAACAAATAAAGTCCGTGCCAAAATGGACGAAGAATGGGATGCATAAAAAATGATTCAAGCACATGATATTGTTCTTTTTGATAAACATGAAATAGAAAGGTTCCCCTTGCCTGAATGGGTCGTTCTAACTGAAAAAATGTTCGGAACAGTCCGTCGTGCGTCGACAGATCACGCCGAAATACTACCGATTGGATTACGTGGCCCTGCCCGTAATCAGAGATGGGCAACAAAAATCTCAAAACATGCTGTCAAACAAGTCATTCATCCGTGGGACATCATCGAACAAGAATCGTATAGACAAGAGAAAATCATGGATTATCCTGTTTATCAGCAATTTCATGCTGCTAGAAACATATTATCAGGATGCAAGTGGGGAATCGGCGGCAGCTTAGGATTTGAATTATCAACTGGGATTCCGGCAGTAAAAGAAACCAGTGATTTTGATTTGCTTCTGTACGCAGATTCTCCGATTGAATTGCCAATTCAGGCAATTCGATCGCATCCTGCTTTTTTTGAGCAATTCGATACCCAAGTAGTGACTCGGCAAGGCGGATTTTCACTAAAAGAGTATTTGAGAGAGCCAGAGAAAAAAATTCTATTGAAAACAGTCGAAGGACCTAAATTAACCAAAGAACTTTGGTAATAAAGAAAAAGAGAGAGAAAGAGATGTTTGAAAACAAAAAAATCAAAATCAACGTAAGTGACTTCCAGAAAGTATCAGCTGTAACGGCTGTTATGATGCAAACGATATTGAGCTTTGCTTTGGCAAACAGCCACAGCGCAACAAATACAGCTTTTCTTGGTACCTTTTACGTCATCGTTAAATACACAGCACCAATGTTTATTTTTGCAATTGTCTATAATATGGTAAAAACAAGTCAGCATTTGTCTTATTGGGAATTTTTGAAAGAAAAGTTTTTTGAACTAGTCGTTCCGTATCTTCTATGGACGACGGCTTATCTTTGGCTATTTCCAGCAGTCCAACAACAAACTCCGTATACGGATACTGCAAGCTTTTTACTGAAATATGTCACAGGTGATGGAGCGCCTCATTTATGGTATACCGTGATGATGCTGCAGATTCAATTGTTCATGCCGTTTTTTGTTTGGCTCGGTTACAAAGTATTTGCTAATAAAAAATATGTATGGCCAGTATTGATTGGTTCAACGATTTTATATGTTGCATGGTATCTGTTCTATCAAACACAAGTATTGACTGGTCCTTATCATGACAGCTGGTACTTGTTAGATCGGTTTGTTGCTAGTTTCATGATTTACGGGATTTATGGGGTAGCCGCATTTGTTTATCACGAAAAAGTCTATCAATATTTGGACAGAGTACGTTATCTTTTCTTACCTGTTGGCTTAGTTATCGCGTTCTTTTCTGTCCGTTCATTGCTCGCACATCCAGGAGACTTGAGCTTTGCGAATGCGCCTTACTTGAATACGATCCAAAGTTTGTACAGCTTAGTCATCATCTTTGCTGTCTTCATGGGCGCTTCAAAAATGATTGTAAACGATTCGCCAAAATTACCATTGTTCAAATGGTTGTCTGTTTATGCTTACCGTACGTATTTAGCCAATGTATTTGTGTTCCAAGTACTGTTGTTATTGTTTAAAGATAGTTGGCTGCAGTTACCTTCAGGAGTCATGATTCTTGTAGCTTATCTAATGACGGCAAGTTGTGCATTTGCTTTAAGCTGGTTGCTTCACATCATTTGGGCAGCCATCAAAAAAGGGTTCAACAAGTAATAGAAAGAAGGAGTGAGTGTCATGATAAATGACGAACGAAAAAAAGCAGTGACTCAGCAACTCGCTGCGTTGGTAGAGGAAGCATTGCTCGCAGAAGTAACATTAAGCCCAAAACCTGGATTAGTGGATGCACTGGATGCGGGTGCACATTCCGATATGGACTATGCTTTATTTCTTAAGTCTGCGAAGACGCTGACTCCTTTTTTTGAAGAAATGGCTCAAATAGCATGGCAACATGCTATCGATCAGGAGTTAAGAGAAAAGATTGCTGAGATTGGACGGAAAGCGGAAAAAGCGATGTTGATTGCTACAGATGGCATCAATACCCATAAAGGAGCGATTTGGGCAATGGGGCTATTGACCAGTGTGACTGCACAAAAAATCAGTATGGAACAGCCTTTTTCTTTAACGGAAATACTCGGTGATGTCAGCAAGCTTGCTGCTTTTCCTGATACAAAATATCGTCATAAAAAAAACACTCATGGGCATACGGTGAAGCAAAAATACGGCGTAAATGGTGCATATGAAGAAGCAGTGTTGGGTTATCCGCATATCAGGCTTGCAATCCAAGCTGCTAAGGAGCTAGATAATGATTCTGATGTACAGAAACAAATGCATATGTTGTTAGTTTTGATGAGTTCCTTAGATGACACCTGCGTATTGCATCGCAGTAATCAGAAAACGTTAGTGGAAATGCAAAAACTTGCTCATGCTGCTAGTCAAAGTGCTTTACCAAATCGTCCATTTATAGCACTGTTGCACTTTTGTCAGGAAAACCAAATCTCTCCTGGAGGAAGCGCAGATCTTTTGTCTGCCAGCTTGTTCATGCTGAAGATAGAGGAAATATGGGCTGCCAACACATATGTCTGTCCGCTGTTACTCAATGAGTAAATTAAGACAAAACTGCTAAAAAAACAGTTTATGCATCTGGTTATTGACTCTTCTTTTCGGCAAGGCTATGATAAAAATAGTTTTTTGTAATAAAAGATAACGAGGAAGACAATGAAAAAAATCAATTATTTAGCAATCATTTTGTTAGTGGGGTTATGTTTGTTTGCTTTGCCGACCCAAGGATTCGCTGTCGCAGGTGGTCATGGCGGCGGAACATCTAGCGGTCGAAGTTCGGGCAGAAGTTCATTTGGCGGTCGTTCATATGGGGGCAGTTATTTTGGCAGTCGTTCTTACGGCAGAGATTCTTATGGGTATTATGGTCCAAGTACAGGTCCTTCTAGTTATGAGCAAACGGGATTTCTTGCATTAGCTGTTTTGTCAGTAGGAGGGGTTTCCGCTTTTTCTATCGTCAAGAATAAAAGACAAAAGAAAAGGCTGAAAGCGGAGATATTGTCCCGCATGTCAGGAACGGCTAAAGAAAAGAAAGCACAGTTTCTGGAAATCCAAAAGATATTCATGAAGATCCAATCCGCTTGGGAAGAAGAAACTCCTGAAAAAGCCAGAAGCTGTTATACAGACAAGCTGTTTGCCGAACATCAGAAAGTTCTGCAAAAAAACAAAGCAGACGGTGTAAGAAATCATACTAAAAAAGTAACTATTCAGGAAGTAGGAAATTATCGACAGATCCACGAGAATAGTTTTGCCATCCGAATTGATTTCAGATGCTGTGATTATTTAGTTGATCGAAAAGATGGACGCTTGATCTCAGGAAGTACGACGCAACGACAGTATTTCTCTCAGATATGGTATTTCGATTTTTCTGAGAAAGAAAAAAGATGGCAGGCCGATTTTATTCAGCCGATTATGCTGGATTGACAAATAAATAAAACAGCTCACTAAAAAGTTGAGCTGTCAGACTGTAGACAAAGGTATCCCTTGCCTCTTTACGAAGAGTGTAGGTTGTTACTTTTGTCTATTTTTGTATAGAAATAGAAAACATTTGTCTCCATTTCTAAGCTGCTAATTTTTCAAAGTGCACCATTTCTCAAAATGCTTTTAATCATTTCTCCATCTAGTTTACAAAGGGTACTTTTGCGTTACTTAGTGTTGTGTAGTATACTTTTACTGAAGAGGTGATGATGATGCTTGTTACAAAATCTAGATTACAAGGAAGTTCTGTAGTGGTTACTTTACCTTCTGATAACGGAAAGAAACCTACAGAAAACCAAGAATATATCGTTGTATATTCTGACGATGGGACAATTACGTTAGTTCCAAAAATTGAAGATCCATTTAGTGGTGGAGAAGAGGCCGAATATTATGAAAAAGACGAATGGGAAGATTTAACTCCTGAAGGGAGAGAAAGGTTATAGTGTCAGAAGAAAGAATTTATATTCCTAAAAAAGGTGATATTGTGTGGATTGATTTTGATCCTTCGGTAGGAAAAGAAATTCAAAAAAGACGACCAGGACTAGTCGTCTCTCGTTATGAGTTTAATCGTAAAACAATGTTTTCGGTCATATGTCCGATTACTTCCACGATAAAGAATTTACCGACACGTTACTCATTACCAGAAGAGCTAGATATAAAAGGACAAGTACTTATTTCTCAATTAAAATCACTTGATTTTAAGGAACGAAGACTCAAAAAAATAGAAAACCTGCCATTGCAAGACATGGCTAAAATTGATCAGATTATACAATATATGTTTTAAGCGTTGTAACTAAACTCTACAATATTTTTATATGCTAAACTTAACAAAATTTTTTGACATTTAAAAAGAAAAGTGACAATAAAAAATAGCATCTAAATAGCAATGACACCCAAATTTAACTCTTGGGGGGACATTTCAAAAGGGATGAGAAAACAAACATTCTCGTCGTATCTGACTAGTGAAAAAGATGGCAGGCCGATTTTATTCAGCCGATTATGTTGGATTGACAGGAAATATTTATGAATGGAGCTGTGACAAAAATTTTGTCGCAGCTCCTTTTTCGAATAAACGGTGTTCCAGAGATAGCCTATCGGCAATAAGGCACGATTTTGTAAAATATGGGAAGCTATTTTTCAAAATCGCTTCTTATCGCTCAAGGCTGAACCTCTCTGTCACAACCTCTCCACTAAATGGTGTTCAAAAGCTTACATTTACGGTAATAAACTCAACCAAACGAAAAATAGGAAGCACTATTTTTGTTTGGCTGTTCTTCTTACTTGATGCAGGACAGCTTTTTCATGACCTCTTTTTTGTATAGATGGGCAAAATTTTTGTAATAATAGGCGTATGTCTTTTTCATTGAGAAGTTGAAAAAGCATACGGCTTATTTTTTGTTTGCTAGGCTTACTTTCTTTCCACTTCAAGTGGCAGAAATATCTACTTTTTATTATGTAAGCGGAACCATATACTTGAAATCAGAAGGAGATCATTTCTATGAAAACAAGAACAATTGAAATACTTCACAGAATCATGACAGCCCAATATCCAGTAAAAGCGGAACGTCTAGCAGCTGAATTCAATGTCAGTCAGCGGACGATCCGTCAGGAAGTTCTTGAAGCGAATATCTGGTTGAGTAGTAAAAAGCTTCCGGAAATCAGAACAATTCGCAACAAAGGTTTTTCGTTGAAACTGGAGAATGACAAGCAAGTTCGATTAGAAACTGAAATAAAAGAGGTGAAAGACGGCTTTTTGAATCGGCGGGAACGTATTTTTGATTTAGTTTTAGCCATTGCTTACAGCCGAAACCCGATCCATCTAAACAAAAAAGAAGAAGAATTTCAAATCTCTAAAAGTACGTTAGATGAAGATATGAGACGATTACGAGCAACACTGGTCAGTTATGGAATCGAGATCGTCAGTTATGGAAAGCAGGGACTGGTTTATAAAGGTTCAGAACGATCTATCCGTACGATGATCTATGATTTTATCAATCAGAATCTGGGGATGACCGACTTCTTTATGAATCAAGATGCACAACTAACACCGGCTCAAAAAATCTTTTTCCATTATTTTCCTTTGGCGGAAATCAAAAAAATAGAGGAGATCTATTCCAATAAGTTGTTAAAACAAGAGGATGATATTTATAAAAAGCAAATTCTGCTTTTTACATTGATCTGGATCCAACGAATCAGGAAACATGAATTCATCTCTGCCATTAATTGGAAAAATACAGAAATAAAAGACAGCAGCTTCTCTGCATTTATTGACTACATGATCACGGAATTTCAATTGGACAATGTTCCACAAGTAGAAAGAAATTATCTTCGTTTCACTATCGAGACGTTCAATGCTAGAGATATCTCCAATTCGATTGAGTGGGTACAAGCTCAACTACTAACGATCCAATTAATCCAATTTGTAGAGAACGAGACACACATACCTTTTCATCTAAAAGAAGAAGCTTTATTCGAAAATCTCTATAAACACATGGCTGCACTGATCATAAGAATCAAGCATGCTATTCAAGTCATGAATCCATTGAAAGAAAACATCCGAACAAATTATTTTCCAATCCACCGCGCAGTCACTCATTTTGTTCCTACGATCGAAGAAGTAATCGGCGGCAAGATACTGGAGGACGAGATAGCTTTTCTTGTCATCCACTTTTCGACGATTGCCAGTGTGATCAAGCGAGACCTGAATTATGTTTATCAATCAGTTGTTGTCTGTAATCACGGCATGGCTACCGGGAATCTGTTAGCAGAAAATCTGAAAGAAAAATTTCCTCAGATCGAGATTACTGCAGTTTTAAGTTCAAAAGAAATCGAATTAGTGGATAAACTGGATGTCGATCTGGTTTTCAGCACCTTTCAATTGAATTATCGAAACAAGCCACTTTTAGTTGTCGATCCAATTCTGACTGAGACGAATATTTTAGTTATAGAAGATTTTTTGAAAAGAAATGAAGAACTGCAGCGGTTAAAACCTAACAGTCATGAATCAACGCAGTTATTCACTCAAATAATCGGTGTCATGGAAGAAAGTGGTGGCCGAGTAGATCGCATCATCTATGGCAAGTTGGAAAAATTATTTGAAATAAACAATCTAGAAATCAACAAAAGGGAGATCCAGCCTATGTTAAAAGATATTTTGACGGACAGCAATATCATGATCAAAGAAAAAGCCGCTACTTGGGAGGAATCGATTGAACGAGCTGCTAAACCATTGGTCAAAGAAAACATTGTTGAAGAACGCTATGTCGAAGCGATGATTCGCGCAGTGAATGAATACGGGCCATATATCGTGATCGGCAAACACATGGCGCTAGCCCATGCTCGACCAGAAGATGGGGTCAATAAGTTAGGAGTCAGCGTAGCTACGATTGAGCAACCAATCGATTTCGGTAATCCTGAAATGGATCCAGTAAAGATTATTTTTTGTTTAGCGGCAGTAGATTCCTACTCGCATCTGAACATCATGAAAGAACTGATCGAACTGATCAACAATGAAGAGAAGTTGGATCGATTGATCGAGTGCACAAATGTTGAAGATTTCAAACAACTGCTTTTTCAGTAGTTGAAAAATAATAAATGATACGGGGGAGAACAAAGATGAACAAATTGAACATTTTATTCGTATGCGGCGCAGGTTTAGGAAGCAGTTTTGCAGCACAGATGTCTGCTGAGGATGTTTTGAACAAATTAGGAGTAGAAGCCAAACTGGACCATTGTGATATTTCTTCTGCAGTGTCCATGAAACCAGATGTGATCATCACAGCAGAAAATTTTCGCTCGCAGTTCGAAAAATTCTCAGTCGATCCTAAAACAGCGATGATCTATTTGAAAAATATTGTCTCGAAAAATGAAATTGAAGAAAAAATTACCCCAGTTCTACAAGATAAGGGAGTTATCTAAATAAAAAAGAAAAGAGGATAAAAACATGGGCGTTATCAATTTTATCATCGAAAATATTTTGACTCAGGCATCGATCACCATTGCATTGATTGCTATGTTGGGTCTACTGCTACAGAAGAAATCAGCAGGACAAGTCATTTCTGGCACGTTAAAGACACTCCTAGGATTCCAAGTGTTGAGTGCCGGTTCGAGTATCATCGTTGGAAGTTTAACTTATTTCGGGAAAATTTTTACTGAAGGATTTCATATGCAAGGAATCATCCCTTCGATTGAATCTATCAATGGTCAAGCAATGAATGATTTAGGTTTAGGTAGAGATATTGCATTGACGTTCTTAGCGATTTTTGTATTCAATATTATTTTGGCTCGTTTCACAAAATGGAAGTACATTTTTCTAACTGGTCAAGCCATTTTATGGATGGCGACGATGACGACGGTCTTTGGTTATTTCGCCGGTCTGCGAGGGATCGTATTGATCTTAGTCGGTGGTTTTATCGGAGCTTGTTTCGCCATCGCTATGCCAGCAGTAGCGCAACCAATTATACGTAAGATTACAGGATCGAATGATATTGCTTTAGGGCATTTTTGTACGATTGGATACTTATTTGAAGCTGGTGTAGCTAAGCTTTTTGGTGAGAAAGGTGAAAATAAAAAATCGATTGAAGATATCAAATTGCCCACGCATTTCGAGTTTCTGCAAGATACTTATTTGTCTGTCATGGTCGTGATGGTCCCACTATATATCATCACTGTTTTGTTTGCCGGTGAACCATTCGCTTCTGAATTATCAGGAGATCAAAACTATATCATGTTTGCCTTTTTGCAAGCCATCCAATTCGTAGTAGGTGTGTATGTATTGCTAGCTGGTGTACGTCTACTGTTAGGTGAAATCGTGCCGGCATTTCGAGGGATAGCTATGAAATTAGTTCCTGATGCGATTCCTGCCTTAGATTGTCCAGTTTTCTTTCCCTATAGCCCAAATGCTGTTATTTTAGGTTTCATTACAACAACAATCGGTACGATTATTGCCATGTTCACTTTGCCGATGTTCGGCTTAGCGATGATTTTACCAGGTATGCTAACGAATTTCTTTGCCGGAGGAACAGCGGGGATATTTGGCAACGCAGTTGGCGGACGTCGAGGAGCGATCATTGGCGGTATTGCTCATGGCTTCTTTATTACATTATTGCCTGCTTTGCTAGTAACGATCTTTAATTCGATGGGATTCATCAATGCTACAGCAACCGATGTAGATACAGTAGCCGCCGCACTCTTATACGCTTGGATCTTAAGCCCAATTTTGAAAGCATTTTAATTGAAAGTAGGGAAAATGATGTTCGGATTTTTTAAGAAAAAAGAAAATGAACCAAAAAAAAGATCGATAAAAGAGGAAAAAATCCTCTCGCCAGAAGTGACCGAAAAGATTCAATCAGAGATTACACAATTAAACCAAGAGATTTCAACGACCCAAGAGAAGCCCAAATTAGCGGAACTTTACGAACAAGTTGGACTTAAATTTTCTGAATTGTATGAGAACGATCAAGCCATCCAATATTTAGAAAAGAGCTTGGAAAATAAACAGACGATCGGAGATGGGTATAAAAAACTGATGAGCCTCTATAACCAGAAGCGTGCAGATGCTGCTCGTGCGGGTGATGATCAAGGAATCGATTACTACATGGGCAAAATGGATGAGATGCGACAAATTGCAAAACAAGTAACGATCAAAGGAAACAAATAAAAAGATAAGGTGGCAATAAAAGATGTATACAACATTGAAAGAAGTAACAAAAACAGCAGAAGAATTGAATTTTACAGTTGGAGCTTTTAATACGCATAACCTAGAAATGCTTCCTGCCATGCTAGGCGTAGCAAAAGAAATGGGTTCGCCGATCATTATTCAAACAAGTGTCGACACCGCAAAATATATCGGTATGCATGTGTTAGTCAATGTAATGACAGCTATTGCAGAAGAAGAAATGGTTGATGCAGTCTTGCACTTAGACCACGCCCGAGACTTTGATGATATCAAAGAAGCAATCGATAGCGGATATACTTCTGTCATGTATGACGGGTCCCATCTGCCTTTCAAAGAAAATATCTTGAAGACGAAAGCAGTGGTAGAATATGCCCATGCACACGGTGTTTCCGTAGAAGGAGAACTTGGAACGATCGGCGGTACAGAAGAAGGAATCCATGTCGCTGAAAATGACAAGGTATATACAAGACCGGAAGACGCAGTGAAATTTGTAGAAGCTACAGGTGTGGATGCATTAGCTATTGCTATCGGTACGAATCATGGACAATTCAAATCAAAAACAGAAGTGAACATTCCCTTGCTGAAAGAAATCGATGCAGTAGTCGATGTCCCCCTCGTTATCCATGGCGGAACAGGTGTGAAAGAAGAAGATTATCCCGAATTGATCAATAACGGGATCCGCAAATTCAATGTTGGAACGGAGCTTTTAGTCAACTGGACAAAAGTGGCTAAAGGAACCTTTAGTGAAACAGAAATCAACAAGTCTCTTCGCCATAATGTGATTCCAGCAAATGAAGCAGTAAAAGAAATTGTCAAGCATAAGATTGGACTGTTTATGAACTTGGAAAGTCCAATTAACTTAGGAAACAAATGAGATGAAAAAGTATTTCATTCTTCTAGCTGGTAGTCCTGGTACAGGAAAAACATATCTTATGAATAAACTACGGGAACGATTTCCAGATATGTATGCCATCACGCTCGATGAAATCAAGGAATATTATGCAGAATCCATCGGTTTTAACAACTTGGAAGAACGGGCGAAACAAGAAAGGATGAAAGTTTATCCTTTCTATTACAAAGCACTTGATCTGTATATGGAAGCAGGAAAGAAAGTGATTGTGTCAGAGTATCCTTTTAGTGATAAGCAAAAAACTCGACTCCAAGAATTAGCAGAAAGATACGGATATCAGGTAATGACGATTCGCCTAACAGCAGACTTTGAAGTGTTATGGCAACGTCGGTACAAACGTGATCGTGAACCAGATCGTCATTTGAGCTATATCATGGATCATTATCACTATGGCGACATATTGGAAGATCGATCGAAAGGGACGAATCATATTACGAAAGAAGCATTCAAAAAAATCATCACTGACCGAAAATATGACGAATTTCAGTTAGGAACACTATATGAATTTGATGTAACAGACTATACTCAAGTAGATTACACTCCACTATTGGATAAATTAGAAAAAGAAATCAATGACAATAAGTAACGAAGAAATGGTTTGATAGTGACAGGTAATAAAAAAGACATTTGGTCCCCAGAGGAGCCAAATGTCTTTTTGTTCTAAAATGTTTTTTCATATTCTTTTATTTATTGCCGATTTCCTTGTGTTTATTTGCCGTAATTAGGTCAGTTTTCTATACTTGATTACATAGTCATACATTTGCTGAAAAGAAGGGAAGAGAATGAATAACAAGTTGGCTCAATACAAAAGACTGCTCGCACTTTCTCAAGCTGGTCTGTATTATGGAAAAGATGTATTCGATAAAGAACGATTTGAAGAGATTCGGACGATCTCATTGGAATTGATCAGTGAAATAGGAAAAGAAACTTTCGAAGAAATAAAAGCACTTACAGTTATTGAAGAAGGTCATCCCACACCAAAAGTCGATGTTCGTGCCTATATCAGAAAGGACGGCAAGATCCTACTAATCGAAGATAAACGGACGAGAGAATGGTCACTGCCAGGCGGATTTGCCGAAATAGGTTTGTCCCCTGAAGAAAACGTGCGGAAAGAAGTCTATGAAGAAACGGGTTTAACAGTAGAATCTACTCAGCTGCAAGCGTTTTTTGATACGAATAAACAAAAAGATATTCCGCAGCTTTTTCAGTATTATAAGCTTGTTTTTGCTTGTACGATCCACGACGAAGATGCAAAATTTATTGAGAACAATGAAACTTCCGACATGGGATTTTTTAGTATAGAAGAGCTGCCAAAGCTATCAGAAAAACGAACAACAAAGAAGCAGTTGCTTATTTTAGAAAACAAAAATCAGCTCTATTGCGATTGAGTTTTTTCGTAAAAGAAGAAAGCTGTTTACTCTGCGAGTTCTCTAAAAAAGAACTCGTTCTTTTATTAAAAAATAGTTGCATTTGCAACAAAAAGAGGTAAACTAGTCTTACAAACAAAATAAAGGTGGGGTGAAATGGCTGAAATTCTTCGAGACATTGGAATGATTGCCCGAGCGTTGGATTCTATCAGCAATATCGAATTCAAAGAAGTTGATTTAACAAGAGGGCAGTATCTTTATTTAGTACGTATTTGCGAAAATCCAGGAATCATCCAAGAAAAACTAGCAGAAATGATCAAAGTAGATCGTACAACGACTGCACGAGCAATCAAGAAATTAGAATCCAATGGGATGATCGAACGTTTGGAAGATAAAGAAAATAAAAAAATCAAGAAACTTTATCCGACTAAAAAAGGAGCAGAAATCTATCCTTTCATCATCCGAGAAAACAACTACTCTAATGCAGTCGCATTAAATGGTCTGTCTGACGAGGAAGCAAAACAATTGGAATATCTTTTAAAGAAAGTATGCAAGAATGTTAGCGAAGATTGGAATTTTGTCAAAAAAGGTAATAAAAGGATCTATTGAAAGGAAGAAGCCGTGAATAAATACGAAATTCGAGAAATGACGCCTTCAGATGTAGACTTACTACAACAAATCAGTATCGAAACATTTACAGATACATTTGGAAAAGATAATTCGCCGGAGCATTTAGCTGCTTACTTGAGACAAGCTTATGCGCCAGAAAAACTTACAGAAGAGCTAAAAGAGAAAGAAACTGATTTTTTACTAGTAAGTATCGACCAAGAGCCTGCGGGTTACCTGAAACTAAATATAGGAACGAGTCAATCTGAGGAAATGGATGATCATTTTTTAGAAATCGAGCGAATCTATGTACGAAAAAAATTTAAACATCAAGGTATTGGTACATTTTTACTAGATACAGCTATCAAAAAAGCAAAAGAAAAGCAAAAAACAGCCATTTGGCTCGGTGTGTGGGAACACAACGATGCTGCGCTCGCTTTCTATCGCAAAAGAGGATTTACCAAGTACAGTGAACATGTTTTTTATATGGGAGATGATCCCCAAACAGACTATCTATTCATCAAGCAATTATTCTAATCAAGAGGTGTGAACATATGAAAAAAGTAATAGTGGATGCCAATTTTTGGGAAGTATTTCCTGAAGCAACCATCGAAATCTTATCCGTGAGTGGTATCGATAATCACGTAACAGAAGAAAATGAAGAAATGTATCATCAATTATTGAATAGCGCGGCAAAAGAAGCAAGAAATTACCTTACGGAAGAAACATTCAGCCAAAACGAAGTCATTGCTCAGTGGCGTCAGGCTTTTACCACATTCAAGACTAAAAAAGGTGCACGTTCTTCTATTGAAGCTTTACTGAAACGTGAAAATCAAGAACGGGAATTTTTCCCAATCAATCCGCTTGTAGATATTTATAATAGTATTTCCTTGTCTTTTGGCGTACCTTGCGGCGGAGAAGATATCGAAAAGATTTCAGGAAATCTGCATCTAGGAAAAGCCCAAGGTGGCGAATCATTCCTGCCTTTAGGTGCAGATTCCGATGCTCCGGCACTTCCGGAAGAAATCATCTACTATGATGAACAAGGAGCAATCTGTCGCTGTCTCAACTGGCGTGAAGCCCAAAGAACGATGCTGACGGAAGAAACGCAAGCAGCGGTGCTGGTCATTGAATCCATCAATGCTGAACAAGCGGCACGCGGCGCACAGGCAATCGAAGCGTTGAAGAAAAAAATCGATCAAACATTTGGCGTGTCCAGTGTCAGACACACACTAACCAAAGATGAATCAGAAGCAGAATTATAAAAGAATCGAAAAAAGAAGAGCGGCATTCATTGCCGTTCTTTTTTTGTAAAAAAATTAATGGAGTACATCAAGTCTAGAAACTATTGCTTTATTTTTTTGAATAGGATCAAACACAAGGTGTTCGCGCTTTCGTGATATAATGGAATCAGTTTATAGACAGGAAAGAAAATCAACTAGAAAGAAGGGTCAAACGATGATACAAAAAACACGTGTGATGCTTTATGTCAATGACGTAGAGATGATTTGCCGATTCTTTGTAGAAAAAATTGGTGCAGAAATGTCAGAAACGATCGAATTGCCAGAAGAATTTAAGAGTATTGTATTGAGTATCTCAAAAGAATTAGAATTAGGTATATTTCCAAAAGTATTTGTGCAGAAGTTTTCACCAGAAGTATTGGGACCGCCACCTTCTTTAGTCTTTTTTACGGATGAATTTGAAACTATTTACGAGAACATGGACGAACCTGGAGAAATCACAGACAACAATGGCGTCTTGACTTTCAATTTTTCGGACCCTGAAGGCAATTATTTTGTTATAGGAAAAGCTGAGTCGTCTGATTGAATAAAAAGGAGGAAAAACAGTGGATCTAATGGGAAGGCTAGAAGGTTATTTGAAGTATCGGCGAGCAAAACATAGTGAGAAGCTTCGAGCAAGGAATCTCAAATCAGGGAAAAAGAAGACAAAAGGCTGGGGAAAAATGGTCGATACAGGTTTTGGCGGACTAAATAACCTAAATCCTATCGATACAAAAGAATTCATCAAAGAAGAGCAGAAACGGATGAATAAAGGGTACGCAAAAAAATGAACGGAAATTTTTGGATAGAAGCTTCATTTCTATCAACCGGATAAATAAAATAAACAACAATAAAGTACTGCTACTTGTTAGTAAGTTTTATTTTTTATAAAATAACTATGTGGTTATTGTAGTTATGAAAGGAGTAGCAGATGGAAAAGGGTATCAAAGGGATATATAGATTATTTGCAGTACTAGTTATTTTTTTTATGATTTGGGCGATGGCATCAACTATTTTTTCGCCAAGGATAGGTGCGATATTCTCTTTATTCAGAGATAGTTATTCACCAAAAGTTACTATAGTTATTAATATATTTTGTCTGTTTTTTGCATTTCTTCTATTTTTTATTTTGAAAAATTTATTAAAGAAAATAAAAAGAGATTGGGATTTAAGTGACAAACTGCTCTTTTATATATTTGGGTTAGAGTTAGTTATTTACGCAGTCAGCTTATTTCTTTTTATTAGATTTATTGGTTTTCATCAACCAGTCGATGATACTGCTATTACATTAAAATTTTTAGAGCAATTGAAGGCTGGAGAAAATTGGGGATATAATTATATGTATTCCAATCCTCAAAACCTATTACTGATGTATATCTTTAGGGGAATACAATTTTTCTTTGGTACGAATTACTATCCGATCATTGCAGTATTTTGTGGCATTCATCTAATAACGATCATCTTTCTTTTTCTTTCTCTGAGAAATTTAAAAGTTAGTAATTTCACAACATTGATTACTATTCAAATCATGTTATTTGCCGTCCAGATAACATTACATGTTCCTGTAGCCTATACTGATATACTTTCATTGTTTTTTGGCTCAGCCACATTCTTTTTTATAACTAAATATGTAAATAAGAAGAAACAGTATGTGAATAGAAACATTATTTATGTACTGCTTGCAACAGCAACTAGCACGATTGGTTTTATAAGTAAAGGGACGGGTCTTATCTTGATCTTAGCGATGATCTTATTCTTTGCTTTTTATCATACTGGAAAATGGCGGTTGCTAGCATTCCTTCCTTTAGTTTTTTTAGTTTTAGGAAATTTTGGGTGGAAACAATTTATCGATGCACAAAAACTCTATCCGAATAGTCACTATGGACAGCCCAATACACATTATTTGATGATGGGATTGAACAATACGCCTATTCCTGATAATTTATCTGGAGATGACAAGTATCGTTGGGTAGTGGGTGCTTATTCTAGCGCCGATCAAAGATTTACATGGGATATGTTCTTGGATAAAAAAATGCCTAAAAAAGAAGTGGAAGAAAAGCACTTATCTATCATAAAAGAACGATTGAATGCGATGGATTTTAAGCAATTCTTAGCTGCAATCAATAATAAGGTTGCAGTTACTTGGAGCTCAGGTGATCTAAAATCATCATTTGAAATATTTTTGGGTACAGGAAAAAATGAAAAGAATATGTGGGTATTCAGAAGTAAAACAAGTGGATTGATTTTATACGCTGTAATGATGGTGATTCAATACTTGGTTTATCTTGGAATTATTTTTACCAGTATAAAATTTTTCAAGAATATAAATCCACTAGTTTTTTTGAGTAACATATATATTTCTGGTTATTTTGCATTTTTATTGATCTGGGAATCTAGTCCTAGATACGCTATGGGGATTTTTGTACCTGCGATAATAATGATAGGACTGTTGATTGAAAAAGAGAAGACAAAAAGAATCTCTTAGTTTGTGGTCATTCACTAAATGATGTAATGTAGATAAAAGAAGACAAGTCTAATAAATAAGTTAGGTTTGTCTTCTTTATTTACAATAAAGAAATGTTTCTCTCTATAAAGAAGAATCTCAAATAGTGGAAATATGGATTTTTTAATCAAATAGAACGTTCGGATTTTGCTCGAAATCCGAATTTTTTGTTTACTTATGTTTTGTTTTAGTATATGATAAAACACGTTGTTTTATTAATCAATCGAAATTTTAACGGACTTTATTTATAATGTTCGGATTTAGGGGGATGGAAGATGAAGGAAAAAATACTTTCCTACTTCGAAATAGAAAAATTGAACACCACGGTAAAACGTGAGGTACTGGCAGGATTTACGACATTTATTTCAATGGCCTATATCTTATTTGTAAATCCAACTGTATTAGGCGCTTCTGGAATGGATGAAGGAGCGGTGTTCACTGCGACTGCATTAGCCAGTGCGATCGGCTGTATTTTGATGGGGGTATTAGCCCGTTATCCAATTGGAACGGCACCTGCTCTTGGGATCAATGCTTTCTTTGCTTATTCTGTTTGTTTAGGGATGGGAATCGCATGGGAAACAGCATTGTCCGGCGTATTCGTTGCTTCTTTGATCTTTATTTTGATTACAATCTTCAAACTGCGGGAAATGATCATTGATGCGATTCCAGCAGATTTGAAATATGCAATTTCTGGTGGTATCGGTCTATTTATTGCTTTCCTTGGTCTGAGCGAAGGTGGGATCATTGTTTCGAATGAATCTACATTAGTAGGATTAGGATCACTCAACGTTGGTTCTACTTGGTTGACGATTTTTGGATTAGTCGTCACGGCTATCTTGCTTGTTCGACGTGTACCAGGGGGCATTTTCATCGGGATGGCAGCTACAACGATTTTAGGTCTGGTTACAGGTTTGATTCCAATGCCTTCTGAAATTGTTGCTGCAGCACCAAGTTTGAAACCAACATTTTTAGTTGCGTTAAAACATGTAGGGGACATCAATTCTCTTCAAATGTGGGTCGTAGTACTAACATTCTTGCTTGTGACTTTCTTTGATACAGCAGGAACTTTAGTTGGATTAGCAAATCAAGCAGGCTTTATGAAAGACAACAAGATGCCTCGTGTAGGGAAAGCTTTAGCTTCTGATTCAACAGCTATGCTTGCGGGCTCCTTATTAGGTACTTCTCCTGTTGGTGCATTCGTAGAATCATCAGCTGGGATTGCTGTTGGAGGACGCTCAGGAATCACAGCTATTACTACAGGGATTTTCTTCTTGTTAGGTTTGTTATTTTCTCCATTACTGTCAGTTGTTACTTCACAAGTAACTGCACCAGCATTGATCATGGTAGGTGTTTTGATGGCTCAATCATTACGTCAAATCGAATGGGGAAAATTAGAAATTGCGATCCCTTCATTCTTGATCTTGATTGGCATGCCTTTAACTTATAGTATTTCAGATGGGATTGCATTAGGTTTTATTTTCTATCCAATTACGATGTTAGCGGCTAAAAGAGGAAAAGAAGTATCTCCAATCATGTATGGTCTGTTCTTTGTATTCGTGGGATTCATGTGGATATTGAATGTGAAATAAAGAGGTTGTGAAATCAGCGTTCTGTCCTGAGTATTAGAGAAAAAAACGAAAAAATAGTTCCTCATATTTTACCGTTTTTGGAGCTAATACCGAGGGACAGCTGAGTGAACACCGTTTATAAAGAGATTGTGAAATCAGCGTTATTCCCTGCATCAATCAATCCTTTCAAAAAACAGTTGAGGAAATTTCCTCAGCTGTTTTTTTGTTTTATTCTGTTACCGATAACAAGGTGCAATGACTATTTGAAAGCGTTACAATTTTTGGTGGAAGAAACTAAACTAGATGATTAAGCGAAAAATAGAAACATCCATTTATAGGAGGGAAATCATGGAACGAAAATGGTGGCACCATTCAGTTGTTTATCAAATCTATCCAAGAAGTTTTCAAGATTCAAATCAAGATGGGATTGGAGACTTGCGAGGGATGATTTCCAGATTGGATTATCTGGCATATTTGGGCATTGATGTGATTTGGCTTTCGCCGGTGTACGAGTCTCCAAATGATGACAATGGCTATGATATCAGCGATTATCAAGCAATCATGGCAGAATTCGGTACGATGGAAGAAATGGAGGAACTGATTGAAGAAGCAAAGAAAAGAAACATCCGTATCGTTATGGATCTGGTGGTGAATCATACTTCTGATGAACACCCGTGGTTCATTGAGGCGCGCAAAAACAAAGAAAATCCTTATCGTGACTACTATATTTGGCGTGATCCAGTCAATGGAGAGGAGCCTAATGGATTGCGTTCGATATTCAGTGGACCTGCTTGGCAGTTGGATGAGCAAACAGGGCAATATTTTCTGCACTTGTATAGCAAGCGTCAACCTGATTTGAATTGGAAAAACAAACAGGTTCGCCAAGCGATTTATCAAATGATGAATTTCTGGATCGACAAAGGTATTGGTGGCTTTCGTATGGACGTGATCGATATGATTGGCAAAGAACCGGATAAAGAAATCACAAGTAATGGACCTAAACTGCATAAGTATCTTCAGGAAATGAATCAAGCAACTTTTGGCGACAAAAATCTGATGACCGTTGGCGAAACATGGGGAGCAACTACCGAGATTGCTAAACTTTATTCCAATCCTAAAAGAAATGAATTATCCATGATCTTCCAATTCGAACATATAGGATTAGATCAGCAAGAAGGCAAAGACAAATGGGATTTGAAACCTTTAAGTATCTCTGAACTGAAAAAAGTATTATCGAAATGGCAAACTTCTTTGGGTGATGAAGGATGGAATAGTTTATTTTGGAATAATCATGATCTGCCTCGAATCGTCTCACGTTGGGGAAATGACGATGTGTATCGAAAAGAAAGTGCCAAGATGTTTGCTATCTTGCTTCATATGATGAAAGGCACTCCTTATATCTATCAAGGAGAAGAATTAGGCATGACGAATTGCCCAATTGATGATATCGCGGAAGCCAAAGATATTGAGACAATCAATATGTATAACGAAAGGATTTCTTCTGGATTTACAAAAGAGGAAATCTTGGAATCAATCAATGCGAAAGGAAGAGACAATGCTAGGACGCCTATGCAATGGAACGCCCGTGAACATGCTGGGTTTACTATGGGAATTCCATGGCTTCGAGTCAACCCAAATTATAAAGAAATCAATGCAGAAGAAGCGTTAGCAGATCAAAACTCTGTTTTTTATATGTACAAAAAATTGATTGATTTGCGTAGAAAACACGACATCATCGTCTGGGGTGACTATGAATTAGTAGAAGAGACGCCAGAGCATGTCTTTGCCTATTCTCGCATATATGAAGACCAGCGATGGCTCGTTGTTTGCAATATGTCCAGTGAAAAACAGGTGTTCACTGTTCCACGTGAAGCTTTAAGGATTATTGTGTCAAATTATCCTCTGAAACAGTTGCCAGACGGCAAAGTCGAGTTACGAACATATGAAGCATTTGTGGTGGAAGTAAAATAAATCGTTTGCTTAGATGGTTAACGAGTGTTTTCTTTCGGGGATCGTCTCATGTATTTGTTATATATAAATATTAAAAATGAAGAATAGCATTCAATTTTTTTCTTCTCTTCTGCCGAAATAGTTAGAATATCTTGTTTTGATGAATCGAGCTATACTTCAAGTAAGAAATTGTTGATAGCGAGGAGAGATAGTTATGGATCAGGAAATATTTCCAGAAAATTTTTTATGGGGCGGAGCAGTAGCTGCTAATCAATGTGAAGGTGCATGGTTGGAAGACGGCAAATTACCTAATGTGACAGATACGCTTATCGGGATCATGAACCAGCATCCTAGTATTCAGTGGAATGAAGAAAAAAAGATTTGGGAGATTGCTTTAGACGAATCACTCCATTATCTTTCTCATGAAGCGATTGATTTTTATCATCGATTTGAAGAGGATATTCGTTTACTGAAGGAGTTAGGTTTAAAAGCTTTTCGAACAAGCATCTCATGGGCACGAATATTTCCAAGAGGAGACGAACAGAAGCCAAATGAGGCTGGTCTCGTATTTTATGACAGACTAATCAATACACTAAATCGATATGATATCGAGCCAGTAATTACCCTTAGTCATTATGAAACCCCCTTAGCATTGGTAGGAGAGTATGGGGGGTGGCAAAATCGAAAATTAATCGACTTTTTTGAATTTTATGCGCAGACCGTCTTTGAACGCTACCAAGGGAAAGTGAAATATTGGATGACCTTTAATGAGATCAATAATGCTTTTCGTATGCCTTATGCAGCTGCTGGATTGGTTACATTCCCTGCTAGAGATAAACTTGAACCCATTGCTACACTAACAAAAAAAGAGATTTATCAAGCCTGTCATCATATGTTTCTAGCGAACGCCCGTGCTACTCAATTATTAAAGAAAATCGATCCAAATGCTGAGATGGGTATCATGTGTAGCTTTTCTGCATTAGCGACTTATGCATATGACTGTGATCCAGAGAATGTATTTGGTTCACTGCAATTCAAACGCAATTCATGGTTTTTTTCCGATGTCATGTGTCGAGGGCATTATCCAGCTTATATTTACAGGACATGGAAGGAAGAAGACTGTGCACCAGTAATGTTAGATGGGGACGAACAGTGCTTGCAAGCTAACACGGCAGATTATATTGCATTTAGTTATTATCGTAGCGCTGTCTATAAAAAAGAAGCAGAAATGCGCGTAGATACTGGCGGAGCAAATGGTTTCGATAATCCCTTTTTGAAGGAAAAATCTCCCGAACCTTGGAGTTGGCCAATTGATCCTCTAGGGTTTCGTTATGTCATGAATGAATTGACAGACCGTTATGAATTACCATTATTCATAGTTGAAAACGGCATTGGACTAGATGAAGCACCAGATGAATCGAATCGAATACACGATCCAAAACGTTGTGAGTATCTAAAAATACATCTTCAGGAAATAGCTGAGGCAATAAAAGATGGTTGCCAAATCATTGGTTACTTATGGTGGGGACCAATTGATATCGTATCGGCAGGAACAGGGGAAATGAGGAAGCGATATGGCTTTATTTATGTGGATAGACAAAATGATGGGAGCGGAAGCTTTAGGAGATTGAAAAAAGATAGTTTTGAATATTATAAACAAATTATCCAGTCTAATGGTAAAAACCTTGAATATAGATCTTTCTTCAAATGATTTTTAAACCTCTGCAAGTGACTATTGTCATTTGAGAGGTTTTTCCTGTATGTTTATAACAAAGAGGAGGTGTAAGCAAATGGACTTAAATAAACGACAACTCCAAATTCTTGTAGTATTAAGAAATAAGAATCATTGGATAACAAGCGAAGAATTAGCTGAAGCTTTAGGTACCAACAAGAAAACGATCCAAACTGAAATCAAAAATATGCTTGCTATCTACGAGAAGAAAATCATTATCCAGTCAAATAAACGTACAGGTTATTTTTTAGAATCAATTGAATCTGAAACTAAACAGCAAATCATACAAGAGGTGACGAAACATAAAATCTATTCCAGCATGGATTTCCGAGCTTCAACTATTGTGACGTACTTATTGTTTCAAAAAGGGTATGTCAGTATGCAAAAGATAGCAGACATTTTCTTTCTTTCAAAAACAGCAGTATCATTACAAATAAAAACGATTTTGCGTTGGATCGAGCGCAATCCTAAATTAGAACTGGAAGTTTCGTCGACAAAAGGACTAAAAATCATTGCTGAAGAAAATTCAAAAAGAATTTTCTTATCTCTTGTTGGAACAGAAACGGTGATCCAACACGCAAGGTTGCCTCAACAAATCAGTACAATTTTTTCCAATATCATGCCGACTGTCCAAAAGACATTAAAAGAGGTTCTTATATCATATAATTATATTGTCTCAGGAGAGGACTTCATTCGATTTTCTCGGTATCTCGTTTTGACCATTCTTCGAAGAGAAGAACCTTTAGAAAAAAAAAACAGGCATACATTATTTATTCCGATGGTAGAGACCCTCACAAAAAAATTATCATCAGAACTACCCTATTCTTTTTCCAATCAAGAAAAACAAGCAATTGAAAATCGACTATTAGAGTTAAATTATTTGATGATCAATGATGAAAAAAACAAAGAGATAGAGAAGAATCTAAGAGCATTTGAGCAAACGATTATTCGTTTTTTAGATCTTCCTGTTTCGTTATTGTTCCATGAAACAGAATTTTTGCTAACCCATATCAAACAAATGAAAACGAGGATGGATGCCGGACATAATACCATGAATCATTTTGTACAAAAGATCATCTCCCGTTATCCTTTAGAAATTTATTTAATTCGGCGTTTCTTCCCAATACATTTTCAATTACGTCCCAACTTAGCTGAAAGCGCTTATTTGGTTTTGTATCTTGCCGAAGCGTTGAATCCTTTTCGAAAACAAGGGGAGATACTGATTGTTAGTAACCAGCCAATTAGTATTTTGAATACACTAAAAAAACAGATTCAACAAAGTATGAACATGTGGATCAAAGAATGCCGGATAGAACCAGTGTATCTTTTCAAAAATCAATCAAACAAAATAACGGAATATGATGCAATTTTGACTACTGAGCAAGAGCTTATTTTTGAGTGGGATGATTTGATTTATCTACCTAGTGTTCTAGATGAGTTTGAATCTTCGGAGATTTATCAGATTTTGCGTGAAAAGCTGACCATAGTTGAAGAAAAAAAGAAAACAAAACTGCTTGATCATTACTACAACGAAGAAAATCAAATAAAAATCCATAAAAAGATAGATTCCATTCAGCAACTAATCTCTCCTAGTTCTGACTTAGTTATGCTTCCGTTAAATGCCGAGACTTTGTTGTGCTGTCTTATCAAAAGCCAAGTAGAAACAAAAATCACAGAATATCAGCTTGAGATACCACTTATATATCAGCAAAGGAAGGTCAAGCGTGTTTTTTTTGTCTCCTTTGACTATAAGAGAAACGATATACTTGTTTTCTTTCAAGCAGTGAGTGATTTGCTCGGCTAAGTAAACCATACACACTATTGTACAGTTTCGTTCGCTATTAGAAGGGGTACTAATTGAATGGAGAAACCGTTTTCTAAGAACTATACTTATCTTGTAAGAAGGATTGCTACGGCATTAATTAACAAGGGGGAAGGAAAAATGGACTATTCACAATTAGCGAAAGATATTGTCCGATTTGTCGGAGGCGAAGAAAATGTCAGCAATGTTTACCATTGTGCAACAAGGTTACGCTTTACCCTAAAAGATAATAAGAAGGCAGACAAGGAGAAGGTAGAGCAACTAGAAGGTGTGATCACTGTAGTCGAAGCTGGGGGAATGTTTCAAGTCGTAGTAGGAAATGCAGTAAATGAGGTGTATGATGTATTATCCAAACAAATGAAACTAGAAGATGATGCATCTAGTGGAAAGAGAGGAACTGAGAAAAAAGGCATTTTAAACTCTTTTATAGACATGATCGCCGCTGTTTTTGCCCCGACTTTAGGCGTCTTGGCAGGAAGTGGTTTGATCAAAGGAGTACTCGCCTTATGTACGAGTTTGAATTTATTAACTACTGAATCAGGAACTTATATCATTTTGAATGCAGCAGCTGATGCATTTTTCTATTTCTTGCCTATATTTTTGGCATATACTGCTGCAAAAAAGTTCAATACAGATCGTTTCATCGCTATGGTTATTGCAGCAGCTCTCGTTTATCCTACGATTGTCAGTGCATATAGTGATAGCATAACCTTGCGATTTCTAGGGATGCCCGTGATTCTAGCAAGGTATACAAGTACGGTTATTCCAGCAATTTTAGCTGTATGGGTTCTTTCTTATATTGAGCCTAAGATTCGCAAAAGCTTGCACGAAAGTATTCGAAATTTATTGACACCATTCATTTGTATCATCGTGATGGTCCCAATTACTTTATTAGTTGTAGGTCCAATTGCAGATTATGCAAGTCAGCTGATTGCAGCTGGATATTTAGCTGTTTATAACTTTAGCCCTGTTTTATCTGGTGCTGTTATCGGCGGATTTTGGCAAGTGTTAGTGATTTTTGGGTTACATTGGGGACTTGTACCAGTAATGACCAACAATCTTTCTTTCTACGGTCGTGATACGCTAGGTCCAGCATGTATGACTGCTGTAGCTGCGCAAGCAGGAGCCGTACTTGGGGTATTTTTGAAAACGAAAAATAAGAAAGTAAAAAGTTTATCTTTATCTGCATTTATCACAGCATTATTTGGAATCACTGAACCTGCTGTTTATGGTGTGACTCTTAAATATAAACGACCATTTTACATTGCTTGTATATGTGGAGCTATATTTGGTGGAGTAGCTGGTGCCGCAGGAGCCGGTGCTTTGGCAGTTGCTACAAGAAGTATTTTGTCTTTCCCGATTTATATTGGTGAAGGATTTGTTTGGCTAGTTGCTAGTTATTTCTTAGCGATGATCAGTTCCTGTATGCTAACTTTTCTCTTCGGCTACAAGGATGAAATCGAAGAAGAATCCTCAAAGGATATAGTGTTAAGTACTCCTGCAGCAGGTGAAATAATTGATTTATCTGAAGTAAACGATCCAACATTTGCTAGTGGATCTTTAGGAGAAGGGTTTGCGATCATTCCAACGGACGGAAAAATCTACAGTCCTGTAAACGGGGAAGTTTCAACAGTTTTTCCAACGAAACATGCAATTGGGGTAGTCAGTGAAGAAGGAGCAGAAATACTGATCCATATCGGTATTGATACAGTGAATTTAAATGGTAAATACTTTCAAAGTACAGTATCTGATGGAAAAAAAGTACGTAAAGGCGATTTATTGATGGAAGTAGATTTGCAAGAATTAATCAAAGAGGGATATGATCCAACCACAATGGTTATTGTTACAAATAGTAGTAGATTCAGAAATATCATTACTAGTCATAAGAAAAATAATCAAACGAGAAAACTAGCAAGTTTAGGGGGATCGATATGAAAAAATTTCCAGAAGGATTTTTATGGGGCGGAGCGACAGCGGCCAATCAATGTGAAGGTGCATGGGATGTAGATGAAAAAGGATTATCTGTGTCTGATGTGTATACATTCGACAGCGATTTACCTAAAGAAAAATGGACAGATCAATGGCATATGATGACGCATCAGCAAGTAAAAGCGGCGCAGGATCCCAACAGCAAGTATTATTATCCTAAAAGACACGGAAATGATTTCTATCATCACTTTAAAGAAGACATCCGTTTATTTGCTGAAATGGGTTTTAAATGCTATCGGATGTCTATCGCATGGACAAGAATTTTTCCTCATGGTGATGAAGAAGCACCCAATGAAGCGGGATTATTTTTTTATGATCAAGTGTTTGACGAATGTCTAAAATATGGGATTGAGCCAGTCGTTTCTCTTTCCCATTATGAAATGCCGTTATATTTGGTTACAGAATATGGTGGATGGCCTAATCGAAAGCTTATTCAGTTTTACGTTCGTTTCGCTGAAACAGTATTCAAACGCTATAAAAATAAAGTAAAATATTGGATGACTTTCAATGAGATCAACTGTGTGAAACATCACCCTTTTGTTAGCGTAGGAGTAATTGAAGAAAACCATCCCCATTTGGAACAAGCGAAATACCAAGGTGCACACCATCAGTTTATAGCAAGTGCTTTAGCTACAAAAGCTTGTCATGAAATTATCAAAGGCTCGCAAGTCGGTTGTATGATCAGCTATCAGCTTCTTGTTCCGTATTCTTGTGATCCGGATGATATTCAAAAAACAATTGAGCAGCAAAGAACTTCTTTGTTCTTTAGTGATGTTCAAGCAAGAGGATATTATCCAGCGTATACGCAACGAATGTTTGAAGAAAAAGGTATCAACTTAAAAATAGAAGTAGGTGATGAAGAAATCTTAGCAGCCTACCCTGTTGATTTTGTTTCTTTTAGCTACTACATGTCTAGTGCAGTCAGTGCTCATCCAGAAAATTTGGAAGGGGTCCAAGGAAACTTAATAACTGGAGGGATCAAAAATCCGTATCTTCCATCAAGTGAATGGGGCTGGCAGATTGATCCTAAGGGTTTGAGAATTGCTTTGAATCAATTATATGATAGGTATCAAAAACCACTGTTCATAGCTGAAAACGGACTCGGAGCTATAGACAAAGTAGAAGAAGATGGAACCGTTCAAGACGATTACCGCATTGACTATTTGAAGCAACATATTGAGCAGATGAAGGAAGCTATCGAAGATGGAGTAGATTTATTTGGTTATACGTCGTGGGGCTGCATTGATATCGTCAGCGCTTCTACTTCACAAATGTCAAAACGTTATGGATATATCTATGTTGATCAAGATGACGAAGGGAATGGCACAAAGAAACGGTTAAAGAAAAAATCATTTGATTGGTACAGACAAGTCATCCAATCAAATGGCGAAATCCTATAATAAAAGGAAAGAAGGGGCTGTGACAAAAGTCTTGTCACAGCCCCTTCTTTCCGAATAAACAGTATTTTCCTGCCAACTCCTCGTTTACAAGTCACCATAGTCATAAAACATGAGAAGCTGTTTTTTGAAATTGCTCCTTGTGACTCGGAGTTCAACGGCAGGCTCACGACCTCTCAATAAACGGTGTACAATCAGCTGACCATCGGCATTAGATCAAAAAACGACAAAAGCGGTCATTATTACGAGTTTTTTGACAAAAAATAAAAATCATACTATGATATGTACGCCAATGGAGGGGATGAAATGGAAAAGCCAATTGAAAAAGCGTTGGATGAATGTCTTTTCTTTAGCGTGAAAAAGCTAGATCGCCTATTGAATAAATTAGCTGATGAAGCGTTTAGAAAAACAGGTCTGGCACCAACTTATGGATTTATTTTATTGATATTAAAAGAAAAAGATGGTATACCGCAAAAAGATATTGCACAAATGCTCTATTCTGCGCCTTCAACAATCGCTCGTTTTGTTGAAAAATTAGAATATAAAGGATACGTCAAAACAGTTAGCGAAGGGCGCTTGTCATTAGTTTATCTTACAGAACAAGGACGCCAATTTACTAAGGAAGTCGATGGTAGCTGGGAAGAACTCCATCAGTCGTACAAAGCAGTCTTGGGAAATGAAGCAAGTAAAGAATTAGCCGAGATAATGAATGAAGCAACAGATAAGTTACAAAAAAAATAAAAATTTTTTTAAGCAAATTAGTTGCATGTACAACTAACCGAGTGGTTTAATGATAGATGATTCTCGATAGGTTAATCAGAGCAAATTATGGGAGGAATGACAATGTCACAATTTGATCAATCAATTATTTTACCTTCAGGAGTTCAATTGAAGAACCGATTGATGCTGTCGCCTATGACGACACAACTCAGCTTCTTCAATGGAGTGATCACCGAAGATGAGATCACTTATTATAAACAACGTTCTAAAGGACTTGGTGCTGTTATTACTGGTGCTGCAAATGTCCAAGATATCGGAAAAGGCTGGCCAGGTGAACTGAGCATCGCTCACGATGAAATGATTCCTCGGTTAAGTGAACTAGCTAAAGCAATCCAAGGAGAAGGTGCAAAAGCGATTGTTCAGATTTTCCACGGTGGACGAATGACTAGTCGAGCTACTCTATCCGGAGAACAGCCTGTATCTGCAAGTGCAGTTGCAGCGGAACGACCTGATGCAGAAACACCGCGAGCATTAAGTGAAAATGAAATCAAAGAAACAATCCAAGCATTTGGCGAAGCCACACGCAGAGCGATTGAATCAGGATTTGATGGTATCGAGTTGCATGGAGCAAATACGTATTTGATCCAACAATTTTTCTCTCCGCATTCGAATAGACGAGAGGATCAATGGGGCGGTAGCTTAGAAAATCGCTATCGTTTTATTGACGAATTATTAACAACGGTTTTCTCAACGGTTGAAAAATATGCAAAAAAACCATTCATCGTAGGGTATCGTTTCTCGCCAGAAGAATATGAAACACCAGGTATCCGTTTTGAAGACACGATCTGGCTTCTTGAACGATTACGTGAGACAAAATTAGATTATCTGCATGTTTCATTAAATGCGTATGATCGAAGAGCCCGTTCTGATAAATACAGCGATCAGTCGATTCTTGAAGCTGTCCATGACACGATCCAAGGAAAGATCCCTTTAATTGGTGTCGGAGGCATCCGTACTCGCAAAGACGTAGAGCAAGTACTGAAATATGCAGAACTTGCAGCAATTGGACAGCAAATGATCGTCGATCCTGACTGGGCAGAGAAATTATTGGAAAACCGTGAGGATGAATTTGTAACGAAACCTTTTGAAGAAGCATATAAAGAGCTTTATTTGCCAAGTCCATTATATAATTTCTTGAAAGCACGTTATCAATAACTCAATTTTTATAGAAAGAGGATGGAAAAATGAAAGTATTGATCGTATTAACAAATGTAGAAAAGTACGAAAAGATCGAGCGTCCTACAGGTTTGTGGTTAAGTGAACTGACTCATTTTTATGATGTATTAGTAAAAAATGGGATCGATGCAGATTTTGTCAGTCCTAAAGGCGGATATGTACCTTTAGAACCGCAAAGTGTTTTGAATATGGATGAAATCGATTGGGCCTATTATAAAGATGAAGATTTCAGAAATCGGGCCTTGGGAAATACCTTACGTCCTGATGATGTGGATGCAAAAGATTATGCAGCAGTTTATTATGCTGGTGGCCACGGAACAATGTGGGATTTTCCAGAAGCAACAGATCTTGGGAAAGTTGCTTCACAAATCTATCGAAATGAAGGACTGGTCTCAGCTGTTTGTCACGGTGTTGTCGGATTGTTGCCAGTTACAGATGAATCTGGAAAGTCTATTTTAGCTGGACGCACAGTGACTGGATTCAGTAATGAAGAAGAGGAAGCCAATGGTACAACGAATGAAGTACCATTCTTAGCAGAAGATGCTTTGAAAGAAAAAGGAGCTGACTATCAGTCAGGTCCAGCTTTTTCAGAAGTCGTTCAAATCGATGGACGTCTTCTTACAGGGCAAAACCCTCAATCTGCTCATCAATTGGGCGAAGTAGTGGTTGAAGCATTAAAGCATTAAAAATTGTCAGCATAAAAATGTTTTGCCTATTCTAACTATTACATTACACACGCTAAAACACGTCTTTTCGTTCTTTTCTGTTTCCTATTTGGACAGAGGTACGCAAAAGGCGGGTTTTTTGCCTTTCTAAGAGTACATTTTTTGAAACATCTCTTCAGAAATGATACTCTTCAATTAGGTCAACTAATTTATTACTGAGAAGCAGACCTAGTCACACGGTAGGATGGACAGAGTGTGTTCTGCTACGCTGCTATGGATCATAGGAATGAGTAAACATGGTTTAAGAACATTGTGATTTCAGCCCATGTTGGCAGTCGCACACTTAATAAGAAAGAGGAATACAGATGAACATTGTAATTGTCGGCGGGTCGTTTGCAGGGATTCATGCGGCTATTTATCTTCGCCAATTGATACCAACAAGTGAAATATATTTGATTGAAAAGCAATCGAAGTTAGGGTGGATTCCCAGCGGGTTCAATCTGATAGTAAAAGGAAAGGTCACCAGTGAAAAACAACTTTCTTGGATCACCAAAGAAGAGCTGATCGACCGCTATCGTATCCATGTTTACACAGAAAAGACGGTAATAGGATTGGAAGAAAAGAAAGTCGTTTTAGCAGGCGGAGACAAACTGGATTTTGATCGTTTGATTTTGGCGACTGGTTCAAATCAAAATTTTCGAAATGTTCCTGCAGAAGCAAGGTTCATTCACCCAGTTAAAAAGATACAAAACATAGCTGCTCTTCAGCAAAAGATCATGGATGCAAAAAAAATTGCCATCATTGGAGCAGGTCAAGCAGGGATCGAAATAGCTGAAGGCTTAGCATCAGGAAAAACACAAATCCATCTTTATGAAAGCCGAAAGTCGATTCTTTTTCGTTACCTAGACCCTGAAATGACGGAGCCGTTAGTAAAGGAAATGAAAAATCAAGGGATATCGCTTTTCTTAGAAGAGCAAGTCGTATCTTTGTCCGAAAATGAAACCGCTGTAGTAGAGACGGAAAGAAGAAGGGAAAACTATGATCTTGTTTTGCTGGCTAACCATTCTCGCCCCAACAATCAGATGTGGGAAGAACAATTAACATTGAATGATGATGGAACGATCTGGGTAGATGACTATTTGCAAACGTCTCAAAAAGACGTCTATGCAATTGGCGATGCAATCCAAGTCACTTTTCGCCCAACAAATGAAAAAATGTACGTTTCTCTAGTAAACAACGCTGTCCGTACAGCGCGAAATGTCAGCAAGACAATTAGTGGTTCTGCGACAAAGGATCAGGGAACCTATCGACCAGTCGGCAATCAGTGGTTTGGCTATTTCTTAGGAAGCGTAGGTATGACAGAAGAAGAAAGCATTTTTTATCCCCAAAAAATTGAAACAGGGTACGCGGAATACAAGCTTGCAGCAATAAACCAGAGCAAAGTCAAAGTCAAATTCCTATTTGATTCTGAAAAAAAGATTCTTGGAGCACAGCTCCAAAGCAGAAAAGAAATGTTCCATCTTCTTGACCAACTGACAATCGCAGTAGAAGAAGGCTGGACGTTCGAACAGTTAGAAGAACATGAGCTGTTTTTCCAGCCAGAATATCGTGTACCTAATATGGTGTGGTCAAAGGTGGCGAATACTGCCTATGAAGATTGAAGCATTATTAGAAAGAAAAGAGCAGTTACAGATCCTGATTTTGCGAAACCTTGTTCTGCAAGGGGGAACAGCCTCTATCAATGGATTGAGAGAGCATGTCCAACTGTCAAAAACCTCTTTTGATCAATATTTGGAAGATATTGAATTGATTGGACGGATGATGGGAAAAAAAGTAGAAGTACAGCGAAACGAGTATCAGGCGCTGCTTGTGTTGGACGAAGATGTCAGTTTGGAAAAAATTCTTTTGTTTTTATTACAGGAAAGCTTGAAGTTTAAAATGCTTGTCTATTTATTAGAACACCAGCAAGTATCCATCGTTCGATTAGCGACAGCGTTTAATATCAGTGAGTCTTCTGTTTTTCGAAAGATCAAAGAATTGAACCAGCTCTTAGAGGAATTTGGATTACAAATCAAAAACGGACAATTATACGGAGAAGAGCTACAGATCCGATATTTTTATTATGAATTATTCCAATATATCCCGGAAGATCAACGACCGCTTTTTTTGCAAAATACACCAGAAAAAAGACCATTCATTCTAGGATTGGGCCGCGTATTAGAAACGACGTTTACGGCATCAGCAGAAGCACAGATTGCTTGCTGGCTCGGGATCACGAAAAAAAGACTATTGAATGAAAAAAGTACGTACGAAACTTTGAAAGAAAAGAAATTACTCTATCAGTCGGACCGGCTTTATCAAGCAATCGATCCAATCATCGTGATGCATCTTAGTCGAACAGCAGCAGAACTGAATGTATACGAAACAATGATGTTTTACAGCTTTTTTGTTTCTTTTTCGATAGTCGACGAAGAAATATTTTATCAATATGATTTGACACGGAGCAAAAAGTTACCCACCGCTGTTTTGGATACTTATATTCGGGAAACGATGCTATGGCATTATCGTCCTCGTCGTTTGAAAATCAAAGAGGAAAAAGCAGTAGGCTACCAAATTTCACAAATCAACAATGAATGGTTTTTCTTTGTTGGAAAGATCGAAGTCTACGAGCGTGATCGGCTTTTGGAGCAGCAGCAAAAAATGCTTGGGCATTCCTTAACACAGTTATTGGAGAAACTACAGGAAACAGCGATGCAGCAATTGCCAAGGAAAAGCACCGAAGACAGTGCACTTAGTTATCTGATGATCCAGTATGCCAATGTTCTTTTGATGATCGATTTTTATATTGCGAAACCAGTAGTGATAGGGATCGATTTAGAAAGTTTGCCTATTTACCGTATTGCTTTCCAACAGTATCTGAACAGAGAACTGAGAGGAGTCAGCGGTATTGAGATTGAAAGTTATGAAGAAGGAAAAAACTATGATTTGGTCATAACGTTTTGTCAGAGAAACAAGCAACAGAATGAATATTATCTATCAGAATTTGCGTCGCCTTATGACATTATCCGATTGAAAAGAAGAATAGAAATGTTGAAAAAAGAAAAGAATTGATCAAAAACTAGCATCATAATAAAAAACTGTCAAAAAAAAGAAAAAAAGAATAAAATTTTGACAGTTTCTTTTTTTAAATGAGTAGTATGATAAAAGCAGTTAAAGAAAGCGTTTGCAGATAATGGAGGGAATCACAATGACAGAACCAACGTATATCATGGCGATTGACCAAGGTACAACTAGCTCACGAGCAATTATCTTTGACAAGAAAGGAAGACATATCGGCAGTTCTCAAAAAGAGTTCACGCAATATTTCCCGCAAGAAAGCTGGGTTGAACATGATGCAAATGAAATCTGGAATTCTGTACAGTCAGTTATTGCCGGAGCTTTCATCGAATCAGGGATCAAACCAAACCAGATTGCTGGGATTGGCATAACGAACCAGCGTGAAACAACAGTAATCTGGGAAAAAGATACAGGACGTCCAATCTATCATGCAGTTGTTTGGCAATCCAGACAATCAGCTGGAATTGCAGATAACTTAAAAAATGAAGGATATCAAGAATTTTTCCACGAAAAAACAGGACTAGTGATCGATGCCTATTTCTCAGCAACGAAGATTCGCTGGATTCTTGATCATGTAGAAGGTGCGCAAGAACGCGCTGAAAAAGGCGAGTTAATGTTTGGAACGATTGATTCGTGGTTAGTATGGAAACTGACCGATGGACAAGCACATGTTACTGATTACTCGAATGCCAGTCGGACGATGTTGTTCAATATCCATCAGCTAGATTGGGATCAGGAAATTTTGGATTTATTGAATATTCCTCGAGTGATGTTACCAAAAGTTACTTCTAACTCAGAAGTTTATGGTTATACGCAAGGTTATCATTTTTATGGAAGCGAAGCACCAATTTCAGGGATGGCAGGAGACCAGCAAGCTGCATTATTCGGACAAATGGCATTCGAACCAGGTATGGTCAAGAATACTTATGGTACAGGTTCATTTATTGTCATGAATACCGGTGAAAAACCGCAATTATCCAAAAATAATTTATTGACGACAATTGGTTACGGTATAAATGGAAAGGTTTACTATGCTTTAGAAGGAAGTATTTTTGTGGCTGGTTCTTCGATTCAATGGCTGAGAGATGGTCTTCAAATGTTGCAAAAGGCTAGTGATTCGGAAGCCGCGGCAAAACGCTCCACAAACGAAGATGAGGTCTATGTTGTTCCTGCATTTGTTGGACTGGGTGCTCCTTATTGGGATCAGGCAGCACGAGGGGCTATGTTTGGTTTGACACGTGGAACGACAAAAGAAGATATCATTAAAGCTACTTTGCAGTCGATTGCCTATCAAGTGAGAGATATCATCGATACGATGCAAGATGACACTGGAATCAAGATTCCTGTATTGAAAGTGGATGGCGGTGCAGCAAATAATGAATATCTGATGCAATTCCAAACAGATATCTTGAATGTACCGATCCAACGAGCAGAAAACTTGGAAACAACAGCACTAGGGGCAGCATTTTTAGCAGGATTAGCTGTCGGCTATTGGAAAGATACAGACGAGATTCGTGAATTTTATGAAGCTGGCAAGCTATTTGAAGTTCAAATGGAGGAAGAGCGCCGAGAAAAACTTTACAATGGCTGGAAAAAAGCAGTAAAAGCTACCCAAGCATTTGAATAAGGAGGAAATCCATATGTTTTCAAACAAGACAAGACAAGATAGCATTCAAAAAATGCAGCAAGAAGAATTGGATCTGTTGATCATCGGTGGCGGAATCACTGGTGCCGGTGTGGCAGTCCAGGCAGCAGCATCAGGAATCAAAACAGGATTGATCGAAATGCAAGATTTTGCAGAAGGGACGTCCTCTCGCTCGACCAAACTTGTGCATGGCGGTATTCGTTATCTGAAAACATTTGATGTGGAAGTAGTAGCTGACACAGTTGGTGAACGTGCAGTCGTACAAGGTATTGCCCCACACATCCCAAAACCAGATCCAATGCTTTTACCAATCTATGAAGATGAAGGAGCAACAACCTTCAATATGTTCTCTGTCAAAGTAGCAATGGACCTTTACGACAAACTGGCAAATGTGACAGGAACTAAATATGAGAACTATACCCTGACACCAGAAGAAGTATTGGAAAGAGAACCATTTTTGAAAAAAGAAGGGCTAAAAGGTGCAGGTGTTTATCTGGATTTCCGCAACAATGATGCCCGTTTAGTGATCGATAATATCAAAAAGGCTGCAGAAGATGGGGCTTATCTAGTAAGTAAAATGAAAGCGGTTGGCTTTTTATATGAGGGCGATCAAATCGTTGGTGTCAAAGCTCGTGATCTGCTGACAGATGAAGTGATAGAGATCAAAGCAAAATTAGTGATCAATACGAGTGGTCCTTGGGTAGATAAAGTACGGAACTTGAATTTTACGCGTCCAGTCTCTCCTAAAATGCGTCCAACCAAAGGAATCCATTTAGTCGTAGATGCGAAAAAACTGCCTGTACCGCAACCCACATACTTCGATACAGGAAAACAAGATGGGCGGATGGTTTTTGCTATCCCAAGAGAAAACAAAACTTACTTTGGTACGACAGATACGGATTACCAAGGAGACTTTACGGATCCAAAAGTCACACAAGAAGACGTGGATTATCTATTGGATGTAATCAACCATCGCTATCCAGAAGCAAATATCACATTGGCAGATATCGAAGCAAGCTGGGCAGGGCTTCGTCCACTATTGATTGGTAATTCTGGTTCTGATTATAATGGCGGAGATAACGGATCGATTTCAGACAAGAGCTTCAATAAAGTGGTTGATACAGTAAGTGAATATAAGGAAAATAAAGTTTCTCGTGCTGAAGTAGAAGATGTGTTGAACCATTTGGAAAACAGCCGCGACGAAAAAGCACCTTCTACGATTTCCAGAGGTAGTTCTTTAGAAAGAGAACCAGATGGCTTGTTGACTTTATCAGGTGGGAAAATCACTGATTACCGTAAGATGGCAGAAGGAGCTTTACGATTGATTCGTCAGCTGTTAAAAGAAGAATACGGAATAGAGACGAAAGAAATCGACTCTAAAAAATATCAGATTTCAGGTGGAAACTTCGATCCAACGAAATTAGAAGAAACAGTGAGGGAATTAGCAAAAGAAGGAGTAGCAGCCGGTTTAGAGGAAGAAGATGCTACTTATATCGCTGATTTTTACGGGACTAATGCTCGACGTATCTTTGAATTAGCAAAAGAAATGACACCTTATCCTGGTTTGAGTCTCGCTGAGTCAGCTCGGTTACGTTATGGCTTAGAAGAAGAAATGGTTTTAGCCCCAGGTGATTATCTCATTCGTCGGACGAATCATCTGTTGTTTGAACGAGATCAGCTGGATGAGATCAAGCAACCTGTGATCGATGCAATTGCTGAGTATTTTGGGTGGACAGAAGAAGAGAAGGCGCAACAGACTAAACGTTTAGAAGCATTGATCGCAGAATCAGATCTGCGGGAACTAAAGGGGGAGAAATAAATGAACAGTGATATGACTCAAATCATGGGGGAGTTTATTGGGACATTGATCCTAGTTTTGCTTGGAGATGGTGTGTGTGCGGCTGTGAATCTAAACAAAAGTAAAGCACAAGCTTCTGGCTGGATTGTCATCGCGTTTGGTTGGGGACTCGCTGTAACAATGGCTGTCTATATTTCTGGATTCATGGGCCCAGCTCATTTGAATCCTGCAGTCTCTCTAGCTATGGCGATGACAGGGGCAATTAGTTGGAATCTTGTCGTTCCTTTCATCATTGCGCAAGTTTTAGGAGCTTTTGCAGGGGCCATTCTTGTTTGGCTTTCTTATTTGCCACATTGGAATGCAACGAAAGATGAAAGTGCGATTTTAGGTACGTTTGCAACAGGTCCTGCTATACGGAATTATCCAGCAAATGTAATCACAGAATTAATTGGTACATTTGTATTAGTTCTTGGGTTGCTAGCTTTTGGGCAAAACGAATTTGCACCTGGAACGAACGTATTCGCTGTAGGTGGATTGATCTTAGCCATCGGTCTTTCATTAGGAGGACCAACAGGATACGCAATCAACCCTGCTCGGGACTTTGGTCCTCGATTAGCACATGCGGTATTGCCAATAGCTAATAAAGGAACTTCAGATTGGGCATATTCATGGGTACCAATCGCAGGTCCAATGATCGGAGCAATTATCGCGGTAGGTGTCTATTCATTAATGGTGTAAATCTATAAAACATACTAAGGTTTGACAATCAAAAGGCGTCTTGCTATAGTTAAGTGGAAAATAAATAAGACCTAGAAGAATGGGGAATGTTTTGTGAGTGTAGCTGGTATCTAATCAGTAAGTCGAATAGCCAATAAACAAGGTTTATTTGGTGTGCTTATGAAACGGTACCTGTCAGGAAAACAATATCTTTGTATTCTAATGAGGATAGGACATGACTTTTTTAAGCTGTGTTCTATCCTTTTATTTATCTCTAGGCCCTTATTTATTTTGGGACAGGTATCTCTTCAAGAAAAGGAGAGAGTATGAACAACGAAATGATTAGTCAATTACAATTTGATCAGATCAAAAAGGAAGTCCAAGCAAGAGCAATCGGAAACTATAGCAAAAAACGAATCAGTAAGATGACGACCTCGTCAAACCTACAAACCGTCTTGGATCGTCAAGAAGAAACAAGAGAAGCACGCTTGATCTTAGAAAGTAGTCAGCATGTTCCATTTATGGGATTGCCGAGGATTGATGCACTGACAGAACAAGTCAAAAAAGGGTTGGTTCTGTCGCCCGCTGATTTGATCGAATATGCGGATTTTCTAAGAAGCAGTCGGATGATCACAAAGTTTTTTGATAAGAATCAATACCAGGCACCTTTGTTATTTGCTTATAGCAAGCATCTTCCTGATTTGATAAATGTAGAAGAGTTGATTGACCAAAAAATAAAAAATAATAAAGTCAGTGACGATGCTTCACGTAATTTGCGTAAAGTACGCAAACAATTACAAATAATAGAAAAAGAAATCCAGTCAAAATTGCTGAAATTCTTGCGTCATCCGAAAAACAAAGAAATGATCCAAGAAGCAATAATCGTTCAAAAAGGTGAATGCTATACGATTCCTATCAAAGCCAGCTATAAAAATAAAGTAGATGGGACGATCATCGATGAATCGAACAAAGGAACGACGTTTTTTACTGAACCGACTGTGGTTTCTAAACTGAATGAACACTATCAGTTGTTAAAAGCTGAAGAAATCAGTGAAGAATATCAAGTTCTGGCTGCATTGACTGGTGCTATTGCAGAAAATGAAGAAGCAATCGACTTATTGATCGAAACGATGACGGTATTAGATATCATTTTTGCTCGGGCAAAATTCAGTCGAGAAATCAATGGGATCACGCCTAAAATCAATAAATCAGAACATATCGTCATCAAACAAGGCAGACATCCATTTTTACCTGATCATGCGGTACCATTGGATGTTGAAATCGGTAAAGACTATCGAGGCTTGATTATTACCGGAGCAAATGCCGGCGGCAAAACAGTCGTGTTGAAGACGGTCGGTTTATTGACTTTGATGGCGATGTTCGGCATGCAAGTTCCGGCAAAAGAAGGGACAGAGCTTGCTGTCTTTGATGAGGTTTTCGTCGATGTCGGTGACCACCAAAATTTAGAAAATGCGTTGAGTACATTTTCTGGTCATATGCAAAACATTGCTGCTATTTTGAAAAAGATAAAAAGGAATACATTGGTACTTCTGGATGAGATTGGCAGTGGAACAGAGCCAAATGAAGGAGCTGCATTAGCGATCGCAATCATGGAATCTATGTATGAGCAGGGGGCATTGATCATTGCCACGACCCATTATGGAGAAATTAAGAAATTTGCTAGGGATCATGAAGATTTTGTGCCGGCTGCTATGGCTTTCGATCGGGAAGCACTTCGTCCTAAATATCAATTGCGTGTTGGAGAAACAGGAGAAAGCCAAGCTTTATGGATTGCTCATAAAATGGCTATGTCTATGAAATTGATCCAGCAAGCAGAGCGTTACCTGGAGGAAAAAGCCTATCGGACACAGAAAAAAGAATTTCCTCCTAAGACAGCAGGTATAAATAGGAAGGACAATAAAAAAGAATGCCAGCTCTTTGCAAAAGGCGATCGAATATTTGTGAATGAATACCAAAAAGAAGCATTAGTTTATGAGGATATAGGTGAAGATACGATTGCCGTATATTTAGAAAAAGAAATGAGCCGTGTGCCTCGTCAGCGCGTTCGTCTGGTGCGTTCAGCAGAAAATCTGTACCCGACAGGTTACGATTTAGACAGTCTGTTTATCGATTTTAAAACACGGAAACAGCAGCGTGACCTAGAGCGAGGATCAAAAAAAGCCCATAAAGCGTTAGTAAAAGAAATGCGTAAACGACAGGAAGAAAGAAGAGCAAAAGATGAAAACAACAAGTGATTATTTCAGACCAACGCATATGAACAGTGATTGCAAAAAAATAACAGCAGTAAAATCATTGGTTTTATTCTCTATGTAAGCTAAAATAAAAAAAAGAGTGCTGAGGAGGTGGGACGGTCAAATGAAAATAAGCACAAACTGGCGTAAAGAAATCCAAACAATTCCGAATCTTTTATCGATATTCCGTATTTTTTTGCTGCCGATTTATCTTTATTTTGTGCTGAGACAGTCGTTTTATGTAGCAGGAGCGGTCATTGTTGTCTCAGGTTTGTCTGATTATCTAGATGGGGTCATTGCTCGGAGATATAATCAGGTAACAGACTTAGGGAAGGTGCTTGATCCGTTTGCAGATAAATTGACACAACTTTTTCTGATTTTGTCTATGGCATGGTATCGACCGTGGCTTTGGCTGTTGTTTGGTCTATTCTTGATAAAAGAAGGCTTTATGTTTGTAGCTGGATTAATCGGGCTATCTAAAAATATCAAATTAAGTGGTGCGAAGTGGTATGGCAAAGTAGCGACTGCTGTCATCTATGTTGGCATGATCCTTTTGCTGCTTTTCCCAGAATTACCAACGCTGTGGGTGAGAGTCATTTTTGCCGTCATCACTTACGGTCTTTTACAATCTTTTGTCTTGTATGCTGTCGAGTACCGAAAGATGTTTCAAAGAAAATAAAGAAGGGGTGTGACCTATGTCGCACTCCTTTTTTTGATAAATAGACTCCCAATAGCTACTTCTCGATAATAAGCCAACCAAACCAAAAACATGAGAAGTTGTTTTTAAAATTATTTCTTGTAACTCGGAGTTAAATGGGTAGGCTCACAACCGCTGGGTAAACGGTGTTCAATCAGCTGACCTTCG
>NZ_KV817723.1:8094-14543 GCF_001814765.1 Enterococcus sp. HMSC061C05 | reverse complement strand
ACCGTTTAAGAAAGAGGTTGTGAAATCAGCTTTTTGACCTGAGTATTAGCTGAATTCAAAACCTCTATTTTTTGATTTTTTGTTGGGAGAATTCTGCCTTGATTTCAATAAAACTTTTAAAAGACTGCAAAAACTGGAACAATTCTGCTCGGTCCTCGAATTCAGGGCGGCTAGTCGGCAGAGGCATTTGCCGATACAATACATAAACTTCTTCAATACGCGCTAAGATTTGTCTGCCATCATTTGACTCTGAAAATGTTTCTGCCGTATAAATCAATAAACCGTAGATATGTTTTCCATAATAAGCTGGTTGTTGGATCCGCTCTAGATTTTCCAACATGTCTTTAATCACATTGACCTGTGCTCGTCTCATAGAGAAGTAAGTTTCATAGTATAGCGGCTGTCTGAGCCAGTAGTTTTCTTGATGTTCTCTGGCATCTTCTTGGCTTTCGCGAATGAATGTCAGCAAATGTTCGCATTTGATCTGCACATCTCCTTTATTTTCCGATAAAAGAAATTCTGCCATTTGTCTCAAGATATTCCGAAATTCTTTTTCAATCTGTATTTGGTTTTCCTTCAGCTGCTTCGTACGATCTGGCATATAGACATTCGCAAGCAAAGCAAATACTAATCCAATCGCCATTAATCCCGCTTCATTGCCGATCAGCTGCCAAGACATGTTTTCCTCCACTAAATAATGAGTGACCAAAACCGAATTTACGACGATTCCTTCAGTTAATTTGAAGCGAGAGGCAAGTGGGATGAACAGGAATAAAAAAAGACTGAAGCCAAAAATAGTATACCCAACAGCAAAAAAACTGAACAGTGCTGTTGCCGTAGCTAATATAAAGGCTGCGATTCGATTCATCCCTGTACGCAATGTAGAGCGTTTTGTATTTCCCACACTCAATAATGCAATGATTCCTGCAGCTGGCCAATACAATAGCGATAAGCTACCCGCTGTGACCATTGAAAAGAAGACACTGATCACCGTTTTGATTGTTCGCATTCCTATACGCATTTACTCCCCCCTTTTTCTGTTTTAATTATACTTGAATAATGAAAAACTAGCTATCAGACAAAAGTTTAGGTATGATGGTAAAAAGAACAAAAAGGAGAATCTCTATGCAATTTGGCCGTTTTCGACTAGGTATGCGTACGATCAAAAGTGCCTTAGCTGTTTTTTTATGTATCTTGTTTTTTCATTTGACTCAACGAGGAATCCCAATGATTGCTGCATTATCTGCTGTTTTTTCTTTGCGTCAGGACTTGACTACAACCGTTTCTTTTGGAAAATCTAGGATCATTGGCAACACATTAGGTGGTACACTAGCTATCATTTATTTTTTTGTCAAAAGCTATTTTCACAATGATTTTTTGGTAGAATTGATCCTGCTTCCTATTCTAGTAATTATTGTGATTGTCGTGTCAGACGGCATCAACAATAATTCCGGCATCATTTCCGCAATCGCTACGTTATTGCTGATCGCATTGAGTATCCCTCAAGGTGAATCTGCTTTGTACGCGATCCAACGAGTACTAGATACTTTTATAGGAACATTCATTGCGATCGGTATCAATTTCTTTCTTCGTCCGCCTGAAACAGAAAAGAAGGAAGAACTATCAGAAGATTTGGTCGAACTCCAAAAGAAAGAACGATTGCTGCGAACAAGTTTACAAGAGATAGAAGCTAAGATCCAAAAACAAAAGAAAAATAGCGAGGACTGATTTTCTTTTGAAATAACATAAAAAATGGAGAGAAGGACTTGAAAAGCCTTCCTCCATTTTTTATTGATCGGTGAAGTGTCCTACTTTATTCTTCCTTCATCGAGTGTTGTTCTGCCTCTTTTGGTGCTTCATACATATTTACTTGGCTAGTAGTCCCACGTGTCGACAAATTCTCTACGATTTCCTTCAAGTCAAGTCCTGTTGTCGCTTTTAATGTTTCTTGAGTAGTAGAAAGCAAGTTTGTGGCATAATTTGTCACTCGGTTCGCTCCACTGGTTTCTCCTGAGCTGCTTCCTGTATCGACAACAGAGATTTTTTCGATATTTCCTAGCGGCTGTGCTGCTTCGCGCATCAATTGCGGTAGCATATCGATAACCATACTCAAGACAGCTGCTTCGCCATATTCCTTGAAGGCATTGGCAATTTTTTGTTTTGCTTCTGCTTCTGCTTTTCCTTTTGCTAATGCTGCTTCTGCTTCTGCTTGTCCAGCTAACCTTGTCTTATTGGCTTCCGCTTCTGCTAGTGCTTCCACACGGAAACGTTCGGCTTCTGCTTCGGTCACTTCTTTGACTTTTTGAGCTTGTGCTTCTTGTTCTTTAGCGTAACGATCGGCATCTGCTTTTTTCTTCACTTCCGAATCGTATTGCTTTTCTCGACGTGTAATTTCTTTTTCTTCTAATTCGATTTGTTTTTGACGTTCTATGATTTTGATTTGCATTTCTTGCTCGATTACTTGTTGTTGTGCTCTGGCGCTTTCCAAGTTGTAGGCTTGGTCTGCTTTCGCTTTAGCAACATCTTGTTCTTGTTTGTAGGTTGCTAGTTTCAATTCTTTTTCTTTCAATGATTCTGCGATTTCTGTTTGTCGTTGTAATTCAGCTGCTTGTGATTCTTTTTCTGCTTGAGCTTTTTTGATACGCGTTTCTTTTAAAGCTTCTGCTTCTGCTATATCTGCATCTCTTTTGACTTGGGCGATTCTTGGTTTCCCTAAAGAGTCAAGATAACCATTTTTGTCTCTGACCTCTTTGATAGTGAAAGAAACAATGATCAATCCCATTTTTGCAAGGTCTACAGAAGCGACTTCTTGTACGCTTTGACTGAACTTATCACGATTTTGGTAGATTTCTTCTACAGTCATAGAACCTAGAATCGAACGTAAGTGACCTTCCAATACTTCTCTTGCTTCATTCTCCAATTCTTCTCTAGTCTTACCTAAAAACTGTTCTGCTGCTGTAGCAATCTCTTCTACAGAAGAACCAATTTTAATGATCGAAGTACCGTCACACATCACCGGTACGCCTTGTTCTGTATACACTTCTGGAGTAGAAACGTCCAATTTGCTAGATAATAGACTGATTCGATTCGAACGTTGGAAAACCGGTAAGACGAACGCTCCGCCTCCTCGCACGATTTTGATTTTGTTGTCACTTTCATCTTTGTGTACATTTTTGCTTCCTAAATAACTTCCACTGATGATCAACGCTTCATCTGGTTTTGCTGTTTGGTACTTCGCTACAAAGACGATCAGTAGCATCAGCAAAATCAACGCTGCGATTGCGATCGCGATAAAAACAACTGGTATTCCCATTTAACACACGCTCCTTTAAGCTTTTATCATGCTTTCATAAGGCATGACATAACAGATTCTTTCCTTGATCTCAATGATCAATACTTTCGTTCCCCGCTCCGCTATCTGTTCTTGGGGGCTGTAGAAACAAGCAGGACGACTAATGGAACCGGTAACACTTTTTAATTGGATTTCTCCCATGCCCCGTACAGGGATTGGTGTGATCACAACAGCTACTTGCCCTTCCAAAGTCTTTTCAGAAGACGACATCGTTGATTCGGCATGTTTCATCGGCATCAATAGATAGAAATTAAGCAAAAATACCAAAACTGTCGATATGGCTCCACTGGCAATAAATAAAAATAAAGAGGATTGATCCGTTAGACGCTCACCAAGAAAACCAAACAAACTTGTAAAAGTTAGCCAAGGGATAATAAGCATTGGATCAAGTGGGCCATCAAAGTCGAAGACATCTCCAAAAATAATCAAAAGAACTGCCAACCCCGCACAAATCAGCAATGTATACCAATAAATCGTCTCAAGTGCGATTCCCCCTATCATATACACGCCTCCTTCCCTTTCTACGTCTATCATACCAATGTTTGAAAATTCTGTATAGCTTCTTTCACCGATTCAAAGGTATTTATTCATAGAAAGCTTCTATTTATCAATGCCAATTTGTTAATTTTCATTTTTCATGTTAAAATTTTCACAATAAATTCTTTCGAGGTAGCCTATGTTTCCTTTCCTTAAGAAAAAACCATTAAAGCTCCAAAATACGATCATTCTTGTCGTTTATTTCTCCACATTCGTTTCTTTGATTGTTTCTGCCATATTGATTAGGAATTTTATTCTTTCGATGAACCGATCTAGTGTGTCAGATAGAATCTCTAGCATCGCTAAAATCGTTGCCAGCGATAAACTCATCCAAAAAAAGCTTCAGACTGGTGATCCGACACATGTGATTCAAGGAATCACGAATGAAATCATGGTGGCATCGAATTTAGATTTTATTGTTGTCATGGACCCTGAAGGCATTCGATATTCTCACGCAGACCCAAGTTACATCGGCCTTCCTTTCTCAAGTCATGAAGATGTGAAAAAAGTGATTGGAGGACAAGAATTTTTCTCTGAAAAAGAAGGAATGTTAGGGTTCGGCTTCCGCTATTTCGTCCCTATTTATTATGATCAAGAGATTATTGGTGCAGTTTGTGTTGGCTTGACGAACAACACGATCGACAATCAGGTCAAAGATGGACAAAAAATGATTGTTTTTTCATTGATCATCGGACTTAGCGTAGGCATCATAGGCGCCGTTTTTCTTGCCCAAAAAATGAAAAAAGTACTGCTTGGACTTGAACCACAAGAAATAGCGGAACAGTTAAGTGAAAAAACGATTATCGAAAATGAAGTAGATGAAGGAATATTGGCCATCTCTTCTGATAAAACTATCCTCTTGATCAATACACCTGCAAAAAATATTTTCTATCAAACAAAACGGCTGTCGGATTTCGAAGTAGGAAAAAAAATCAGCGATAATCTATATGACGTATTGTTTAAAGAGACAATCGAGCACCAAACGACTGTTCGGACTCAATCCATGTATTTAAATGGGATAGAAACTATTTCTAGCGTTACACCTCTTTTTAGCAATGACCGTTTTTTAGGAGCAGTCGCAACTTTACGAAATCGATCAGAAGTAATGAAATTAATGGAGGAGCTCGGGGGGACGAAACAATATATAAACTCTATGAGAGCTCAAACTCATGAATTTATGAATAAACTTCACGTCATTTCTGGCTTGATTGACTTGAAGAAATATGAAGAAGTCACCCATTTTATCCAACAGCTAAATCAAAATTATAAAAAAGAGATTGGTCAAGTCTCAAATCTGATCAAAGTCCCTGCGATTGCCGGTTTTTTATTAGGAAAAATAAACGAAGCCAAAGAACAATCTGTTGAAATGTTGTTAGAAAGCGATTCTTTTATCCCTAAAATGGAGATGGACGACTCCATCCATTCACTTTTGCAAGTGTTAGGGAACTTACTTGATAATGCTAAAGAAGCCGTACTTCAAATGCCTGAAAGAAACGGACAGGTTCGGCTCCATTTAAACTATGACACAGAAGCGGAAGTATTCATCGTGACCGTCTGCGATGACGGTGTCGGAATATCAGAAGAAATCTCAGAAAAAATATTTACGCTAGGTTTTTCGACGAAAGGAATCAATCGTGGATATGGGTTGAATATCATCCATTCAATTGTCAAACGTCACGGTGGGATCTTAGAATTTTCCAAACAAGCAAATGGCGGTACAATCGTCTATCTAGAATTACCAAAAAAGGAAGATCAAAATGATGACAAATGTCCTAATAATTGAAGATGATCCAATGGTTGCAGAATTGAATCGTACGTTTGTGGAAAGTATACCTAATATGAACGTAATCGAAAGTTTCAGAAATGTAGAAGAAGGAAAAAAATATTTCAGACAAAAAAACGCAGATCTGCTGTTGCTTGATGTATATATGCCTGGCGAAAGTGGTATCCATTTTTTATCTTGGCTGAGACAGCAAGGAAACGATATCCCAGTGATCTTGATAACCGCTGCAGATGATATCGAAACCATAAAAAATGTGATCCGATATGGTGCCTTAGATTATTTGATCAAACCCTTCACTTTGCAACGTTTCCAGTTGGCGATTGAAAAATACCTTGCTTTCTCTCAGACGATCCAAACGACTGAAAAAGCAGATCAGAAATTGATCGATCAAGTATTCAACCATACCACTCCCATTCACGAAACACCTTCATTCATTGATTTGCCTAAAGGTCTGTCAAAACTGACTTTAAAAAAAATCAGTGCATCTATCCTAAAAGAAGAGACTATTTTTTCAACAAAAGAACTGGCTCAAAAAAGTGCACTTTCACGTATCTCCGTCAAGAAATATTTAAATTTTTTGGTGGAACAAGATATACTGAATGAAAGAATCAGATATTTGGAGATTGGTCGACCACTAACCTGTTATGAATTGACAAAGAATGGGCGAAAAAAACTCACGGATTATTGTTGAGTCATCGAGTTATCTAATACTAAATAAAGGCTGTGAAAAAAGTCTTGTCACAGCCTTTTTTTCCGAATAAACGGTGTTCCAGAAGT
>NZ_KV817723.1:0-7994 GCF_001814765.1 Enterococcus sp. HMSC061C05 | reverse complement strand
TGAAGCTGACCACTTCTGTCACAACCTCTATTTTTAAACATATTAGTGGTGCGTGCCCATGTTTCCTTATTTTAATTGACGCGCTTTAGGAAGAGATATCTCATTTTTCGTTTTTCCAGTTTCTATTATTTCGCGGAAGTTCTCGAAGCTTGTCGAAATCATATTTGACAATGCCTCATCTGTATTTGAACCTACATGAGGGGTTATAAGAACTCTAGGGTACAATTCTACTAGTTGCTGGATAGCAGGATCTGGAATCGTCTCCCATGGCTTGAAAGATCGGAAAAAGACATCTGTTTCATTTGCAAAAACATCGGTTGCAAAACCAGCTAAATGTTCACTTTTCAAAGCTCTTAAAATAGCTTCATTATCTTGAAGCTCTCCACGAGCTGTATTGATCAAGATACTGCCTCTTTTCATTTGAGCCAAAAATCCTTCATTGATCATTTGATCGTTTTCACCTGGGATATGAGGTACATGGATACTGACGATATCGCTTTTTGCTAACAATTCTTCGAGTGAGTGAAACGTCAATACTTTTTTAGCAGCTTCTGTCTGATGGATATCATAGCCGATCACTTTGGCTCCTAGGCCCTTAAACAAAACCGCTTCCGTCAATCCTATTCTGCCTGTTCCTATGATACCTACTGTGCAATTTCTGATTTCACGGCTAAACATTTGTTCATCCACTCGAAAATCTTTGAAAGATGTTCGGATCGTCGTATACGCTGTATTTCTCAAAAGCATCATGGCAAAAGTCAAAGATAATTCTGCTATAGCATTTGGCGAATATGATGGGACACGGGCTACTGTCATACCAAAATCAGCTGCCGCTTGTAGATTGATATGATTGACTCCCACAGTTCGGGTAAAAACATAGCGAATCCCATATTTCTGCATTTTTGCAAGATTGATCTCATCTGCTATACAATTTCCTCTCAGCAGTACAGCATCATGGGCCTTAGCTGATTCAATATTGTCATGCGTCAGTAGTTCTTCATAAAGACTCAGTTCATAATGGTAAATATTCAATTGCTCAAAAAAATCGATCTCATTCGGACGAACACCATAACATGCGATTCTCATACTTTCCTCCTCCATTTCCTATCAAAACAAACCTATGCCGTGAATCATTTGCAATACAACGATCCATACAGGTGTCAGTACTACAGCAAAAATAGTTGACAGTAAGGATGCATTAGAGGCTAAAAGTGCCTCCCTATCAAAACTGATAGCATAGGCTGCTGCCACAGTTGCGGCTGGTGTAGCCATCATGATAACAATCGTTGCCAGTGCTTCAAAATTGACCGGTAGAATATTTGTTGCCGTCAAAACTGCTAAAATCACGATATTCAATGCAGGTACAAATACCACTTTGACTAAACTGTAATACCATGATGTTTTTTCAGAAGCAGCTTTTTTGAAACTTACTTCACCTAATGTTGCGCCGATTGCTAGCCATGCCAATGGCGAACTTAAACCAGCTAAATAATCCATTGGCTGAAATAGCCAAGGTGCTGTCTGGTCAATTCGCAAAAACGCTACTTGGCTTATCTCTCCTTCTGCACCTGTAACTGACACTTGTGGAAGATATCCTTGGAAAAGCCAAATGAAAAGGCCGGCAAAAGTAGCGATGATGATTGGATTAACGAACATCGCTTTGATATTTTTGGCTTCCATCTTCAAGCCACTCATTTTTATGTATCCATAAGAATACAAAAAGATCCGATAACCAATGTTGAAAATCGAGGAATACATCACGCCGACCGGTCCATAAATCGCACTGACGATCGGTGTCCCGAAAAAGGTCGTAGAACCAAAGATTGTCAGGACACGCAACGTTGATTGCTTATCCCCTTTATAACTTAAGAAAAATGGTCTTGAAACTAGAATAAGAATAATATAAATCACTAACCCCCAAATCAAGACATTGATTCCTTGCATCAATAGTTCTGTATTGATATCTTGCATGAAAGCTCGAAATGCAAGTGCTGGCAGAGCCACTGTTAAGACAACTTTCGATAGGATTTTTCCAACGGATTCAGAAAAAATTTCCTTTTTTCTACAAATAAACCCTAATAATATAATAAAAACTGTTGAAGTGATTGCACTAACAATCGACATATCTGTCAAAGTCGATCGGAAAATATCAAATAAATTCATCTTTTCCCTCCTATTGATGTTCAATTATTCACAATTAAAAATGCTTTTATTTGGCTAATACGTATTAACATTTTTTATTTTATCTTTATATTGTTAACTATTGAACAATAAGGAATTAAAGAAACTTTTGAAACTTATGTAAAGTGATATTCGTTAGAATACAAAAAGGAGCGTGGGACAAAAGTAAAGAACACTTTTGTCTCACGCTCTAAACACGTATAAACGGCGGAAGCAGAAGCAACTCCTTCGGAAATAAGCTGAAATTCACAAAAATTTGAAAAGCAATTTTCGTGAATTTCTTCTTATTTCTTGGAGTTAAACGCTTCTGTCCCAGCCTCTATCTTAGATTATATTATGCGTGGAAACGTTCCACACCATCTAGATAAGTTGCTTCCAATGTCATATCAGGGTTCAATACGATAAAGTCTGCGTCGCGTCCTTGAGCGATTTTTCCACATGTGTCATCGATTTTACAACTGATTGCTGGAATCAGACTACCCATCATGACTGCTTGTTCTGGTGTTGCTAGTCCCCAATCCACGACATTCTTAATTGCTTCTTTCAATTTCAAGATGCTTCCAGCTAAGTTGCCAGATTCCAAACGTGCCGTTCCTTCTTTTACTACTACCGGAAATTCACCTAAATTGTAATTTCCATCAGGCATCCCACCGGCCATCATACAGTCTGTAATTAAAGCGACATGCTCATGTCCTGCTTTTTCCATTAGGATTCCTGCCGCATTTGGATGTACATGATGTCCGTCACAAATCAATTCAGAAAAGACATGTTCTAAAGATAATAACGCACCTACCATACCTGGTTCGCGATGATTCAATCCGCGCATCCCATTGAAAGCATGGACAAATACGCTGGCGCCTGCTTCAACAGCTTTTTGCGCTTCTTCTAGCGTAGCGTTACTGTGCCCTAGAGAAACAACTACTCCTTCTTCAGTCACTTGTTTGACAAACTCTTCTACACCTTGACGTTCCGGTGCTAAAGCAATTTTTTTGATCAAACCGCCTGAGGCTTCTTGCCATTCATGGAAAGTATCCAAATCAGGATCACCGAAATAACTTGGGTTTTGTGCCCCTTTGTGTTCTTCTGTGAAGAAAGGACCTTCAAAATAGATTCCTTTGATTTTAGCTCCTGGTGCTTCCTGATACATTTTGCCGATTGTCTCAGCTACATCTTTTAAACGTTCTTTGCTTGACGTCAATGTTGTTGGTAAAAATGAAGTCACTCCACAAGATAATAGACCTTCAGACATCACTTTGATACCTTCTGCATCGTTGTCCATTACATCATGATTCATATAGCCGTGAATATGTGTATCTACCAAACCAGGAGCAATCCATTTGCCGCTTTGGTCAATGATGTTGACTTCTCCCTCAGGTAGTTCTTTGGTGTATTCACCAAAAAGCCCATCGGTAATTTCAAGATAGCCTGCATTTTTGACGCCTGACGCTAAAAAGAATTTGTCAGCATAGATAAAAGTTCTCATTCTATTCTCTCCCTTTGTTTTTCTACCTCTAAAGTACTCTTATTTAGAGAAGAAGTCAAGAATGGTCTACACCATTTATAGATTTTTTGAAATTTGTTTCACAGCTTGTGCCAATCCTTCATAAAATGCTGCTCTTTCTGGTTCTTCTTTACGCTTGTATATCAAGCTCTTAAGCACAAATAAATCATTGAGATAATAGTAACTATTTTTCTCTTGAGCCCAATAGATTCCTTGGTTCACCTGCTCTAGTGCTTCGTCAATTTCATTTTGATGGAATAAGAAATTTCCATAATTATAAAAAATTTGCGAAAATTCACTTTTTGATCGTTCATCAGCTGATTGATGCAGCAGTTGGATGCTTCGACTCAAATAGTAGCGGGCTTCAGCAGTTTTTCCTGCCACACCATATATTTTTCCGATACAACTAATCAGTTGTATTTCTGTGTCAGAGACATGGATTCTTTCTTTTTGGCTAGAGTAGCTTAATGCTTCTTTTAAATAATAAAGAGACTGAGAAATATTTTGACGCAACGTGAATTCACAAACACCGAGATAATAATAATATCGTTGAAAGTCAGCTGCTTGATACAGATTCTCAGAAATATCAGAAGATTTTAGTACTTGTTCTAACTTGCGATAATCACGTTTTTGGAAACAACTATCCAACAGTTCAAATAATTTATCGTTTGTCCGAGTAGTTTTTCGAGAGAGATTCATCACATGATCAATCGTTACTCCTAGCCGTTGACAAATCTGCATCATCACCAATACATTCGGCAGTTCCTCATTATTTTCGATCCGGCTTAGTACACTTTGTGAACAAATATCTTGCGAAAGCATCTTTTGCGTCATTTTTTGTTCTTTTCGAATCTCTTTAATGATTGTGCCAAAGGACTCGATTAACGTTTCCATAAGTATCCTCCCCAAAATATGCGTATTCGCATTCTATCCGTATTTTACTTTAGGAAGTCGCAAACTTCAAGAAAAGACTTGCAACTAAATAATATGACTTTAGTTATTTAAGAGATCTCCATTAGAAAGAGAGCCTCAGTATGTTTGTCTGTGGCTCTCTTTCTGGAAAATTTGCTTTTTTTAAAGTCACTTTTGTCGATATGTCGCTAAAAATTCTCTCATTTTCTTAGCCGTTTGTTTCAAATCATCCATTTTAGGAAGATAGACGATCCGAAAATGATCTGGCTGGTTCCAATTGAATCCGCCACCGTGTACGAGCAGAATATGATGTTCATGTAAAAAGTCCAAGACGAATTTTTCATCATCCAAAATATTGAATCGTTTTGTATCGATTTTAGGGAATATATAAAAAGCAGCTTTTGGTTTTACAGCTGAAAGACCAGGAATATCATTGATTGCATTATAGATATATTCTCTTTGCTCATAGATCCTTCCGCCTGGCAGGAGCAGCTCATCAACACTTTGATAACCGCCCAGCGCCGTTTGGATGATTTGCTGAGACAAGACGTTGGAACACAAACGCATGGAAGACAACATATTCAGCCCTTCTATATAGCCTTTGACGTGTGATTTATCTCCGCTTAGGACCATCCAGCCGACTCGAAAGCCTGCCACACGATGAGACTTGGATAGACCGTTCAGCGTAACAACGAACAAATCAGGCGCTAATGTAGCAATCGGAATATGTTCTAGGCCATCCATCACTAAGCGGTCATAGATTTCATCAGAATAAATAATCAGGTTATTTTGTCGGGCTACTTCAACGATTTCTTCTAATAATTCTTTTGGATAAAGTGCCCCAGTAGGATTATTAGGATTGATGATGACGATCGCTTTTGTCCGACTCGTTATTTTTGATTTGATATCATCAATATCAGGATACCATTCTGCCTCTTCATCGCAAATATAATGAACAGGTGTACCTCCAGCTAAAGCAATCGAGGCAGTCCACAACGGATAGTCCGGCATTGGAACCAGTACTTCATCTCCATTGTCTAGCAACCCTTGCATACACATCGTGATCAGTTCGCTGACTCCGTTTCCGGTATAGATATCATTGATCGTCACATTCGGAAAATGTTTCAGTTGACAATATTGCTCAATTGCTTTTCTAGCAGAAAAAATTCCCTTAGAGTCTGAGTAGCCTTCTGAATCACGGGCATTCATGATCAAATCACGAATGACTTCGTTTGGTGCCTCGAATCCAAAAGGTGCGGGATTTCCTGTATTCAATTTTAAAATACTGATGCCCTCTTCTTGCATCCGCTCTGCTTCTTCTAGAACCGGACCGCGAACGTCGTAACTAACACCTTCTAATTTGTTGGATTTTTCAAATTCTCTCATCACTTAGCCAATCCCTCATTTCAAAAAGTTAGAACTTTCCAAATTTTTTGTTATTTACTATTTCAATATCATACTCCATCCTAGAAAAATTTGCCACTTATTTAGGAAAAACATAAGTATCGAAAAAAACGCAGAGAAGCGCTGAGAACTTACTGGTCATGATAGTCATTCCATAGATTTGCTGCCCAATCCATTGCAATCCCACAAATAATTCCCAGCATCAACCCAAATAGAAAACGACCAAATGCAAGGCCAATCAATATGCCTAGGATCATCCCCAGTCCTGAAAATTCTCCGTCATATTTCTCCATCTTCATAAGACCTCCCACTTTTTGAGCTTGACAACTATGTAAAACCTCGCTATCATTATTGTGTTATTATTTATGCAGACGTGATGGAACGGCAGACATGCAAGATTGAGGGTCTTGTGAGCGTATGCTCGTGTGGGTTCAAATCCCATCGTCTGCATTTTTCTTTCAAAACAAGCGGCTAGGACATTTTTGTCTCAGCCGCTTTTCTTTTTCTCGTTCATTCTTTCATCTTATTGGACCTTTTTTCTTGGGTATAGACTTTTCTCATATTCTACCACAATTTTTGGTTTTCCTAACACATGATAAGATCTCACAACGAATTGTTTTCTATTATTGTAATATCCTGTAACAACTAGTTTCATCCCTTCGTCTACTTCAGCTAGGAAGTTCAAACTATGGGAAGCAATCAAACAATTGACCTCATTTAAGCTAAAACGAATCAGTGGTCTGGCGCTGACCTGCAACGTACGGATCTTATCTACTGTTCCATATTTTATCTCCATTGCCTTCACCTCATTACTATTATACGAACATATATTCCCTCTTGTAAAGAAGAAACACTTTTTATCTTGTGATTTTTTATCCAGCTATTTTTTTTAACGAACATATAACTCTTCTTGCGACGATGAAGGACTACTTATTAACAAAAAAGCGGCAACAGCATAATTGCTGTCGCCGCATTGCTGATCAAGGGTTACTTATCATAAAAGATTATTTACTCAAATGTTCTTCAACGATTTGTTGAGATTTATCAGCTGTATCTTCCACTTCGCCTTTTGCTTTTTCTAACTTTTGAATATATTGTTTCAAACTTGTGTTTTCAGCAGTTGCTTCGTCTAATTTTTTTTGCGTATCTGTTAACTGAGTTTCTAGATTTGCTTTTTCTTGTGTCAGTGTTGCGATTTGTTGGTTCAAACCATTTACAGTATTTTGTAATTCTGAAAGTTTTGCTTGTGCTTCTTGTAGTCTTGCCGTCCAATCTGCATTCAAACGATTGATTTCATCATTTTTTTGGTTGATTTCGTCTAGTTTCGCATTGATTTCATTTTGTTTGCTTTGTAGTTGTGCATCCTTGCTGACTAATTGACTTTCTAAGTTTTGTTTTTCTGCTGCCGATTGATTTTTTTGGTTTTCTAATTCATTTACTTTTGCTTGGTATTCTTGGACATCTGCCTTTGAATCTTGCAATGTCTGTTCTTTTTGTGCTAGTTGTGCGGTAAGATCTGTAATCTTTTGCTCTTTATCTGTCAACGTATGGTCAAGCTGTGTCAGATTCTCATTGATTGTATCGATATCTGTCTCTCCACCCCACAAAATAATTTCATTTGCGTAACGCGTGCCTGTGTAGCCAATTAGACATAGAAATGCAACCACAATCCCACCAGCAATAATTTTCTTTTTCATTATGTAGCTCCTTCATTTAATATTTTTACTCACTAAAAGTAAGTGATTTCACATGCAATGTCAAGCACTTTTAAATTACAATTGTAATTTTAATAGAAACGCTATTAAATTCTCATTTAATCTTCCTTTTTTATGTATCTGCAAAAACTTTTCATAGAGAAAAATGTACCTTAACACTTTCTTAAATATAGATGTATAGTAAAAATAAATGAAAAAAAATTAGTTTTTCTTAAACGTAATCCTTTTCATTTCATAAATTACTGTGTTTATTACAAAAAACGTGGATTTGTCATAAATTG
>NZ_KV817722.1:0-4308 GCF_001814765.1 Enterococcus sp. HMSC061C05 | reverse complement strand
ACCTCTTGATAAACGGTGTTCAATCAGCTGCTTCTCGGTAATAAGCCCACTAGCCTAGAAAATATGAAAAGCTATTTTCTGACTAGCGTTCTTATTACTCAAAGCGTAACGCTGATTTCACAACCTCTCTTTCACAACCTTATTTTACTCGTTTATAATTTTCATCGAAGTATTTTCCGCTACGGATATCATCAGGCATGCCATCATATGGCGCTTCACTAATGACATCTTCATTGTCTATACCTGCATCACCCATATAAGTGATGGTAGCAAATTCAGGAACAAGTAATTTTGGATAAGTTTCATATTTTTCACGAGCTGCTTCCATTTCTGCGATATGTTCATTTTGGAAAGTAACAGTGATTTCTGGATGTTCTTCAACCCATTTAGGGAAAAAGATCATTCCGTGAAGTTTCTTTTCATTTGGCATAAAGTCTAATGCCACGTCTGTCCCTGTTGGTTCTGTCCAAGTAATTTTGAATACGCCATCTGTCAATTTAACGATATCAGCTTCTTGGTCTTTTACCCAACGACCTTTGACCATTCCGCCGTGGATACGGTAATCGACAGTATGGTCATTTTTTGCATACCATTCATATTCCCAACCGTTGTCATACGTATAAATAAAGTGAGTTCCAATAAAATCTTCCAATTCTTTAAATTCTTTCATGATTAAGCATCTCCTTCTAAATTAAAACATGTAATAAACTACATGTTTTTGATTACTCGTTTATGATAGAATGGATTTAAAGATTTGTCAAGGAGGAAAAACTGATGGCAAGAAAAAATACACTTCGCTATATTTTATTAGGGTTATTAAGTAAGAAGCAGATGACAGGATATGAATTGAATCAATCATTCAAAAATGAAATAGGAGAATTTTGGCAAGCAAAACATAGTCAGATTTATCCTGAGCTGGCAAAAATGGAAGAGCAAGGAATCATTCAACATCAAGTAGAGATCACAGGCGAAAAATTGGAAAAAAAAGTTTATGAATTAACAGAAGAAGGGAAGGAACAATTAGCAGAGTGGATTCATACACCGACCAATGAACTGCCGGTTAATCGAGACGAATTCGTTTTAAAATTGTATTTCGTCAAAGACGTGAATGATCCGGCATTAGTAGAAATTATCCAGCAGCAGCGTGATCTTCATGAAGAAAAACGCCTTCATCTATTAGAGCGAAAAAAAACAATCTTTCCTACAGAAAAAGAAAAACATGAAAATTACGGACATTACTTGATTTTAGCGCATGCGATCAATCGGGAAACAGAATATGCAAGTTGGCTGACAGATGTATTGGAAGAAGAAAACAACCGAAAAAAATAAACTAAAAAATATCCGAACAGTGATGGATGCTTCCTTTCTATATGAAAGAAATGCAGATCACCGTTCGGATATTCTTATGTTCAAACAGGCTTTTTCTAAGTGTTATATGTATCATCTACTTTTTAAAAAGTCTGATGTTTAGGAGATTAGCGGAGCTTAGAGTTCTTTTAACAGCTGCTCGTAGTCAGCTTTTTCATCGACAGGAAGGAGTTTGTAAGACAATTCGTCTGTCTCGTTGTCATGAATGATGTACATCTTCGCATTCTCTTCTTTGAAGTTGCCAATTTGTAAAATCGTATAGCGTTCGTCGATCAATTCGATATCTTTGATTGCTTTTGAAAAAACTTTGCGGACATGATGCATTTTCTTTTGTCGGATTTCTGCCTTTTCTGCAGCTTTAGATAAGGTAAATCCGTCATCTAAGTATTTTTTGATCAGTTCTACTTTTATAACTGTAGGCAAACGATATTTTCTAGGACAATTCGCATCAGCTTCGATCGAACGAATAAATCCCTTTTGTTCCCAATACCTTAATTGACGTGGAGACACACCGACGATATCACTTAATTCACTGATGCCAACAACCAATTGATCGTTTTCCAACAAACGTTTAAGGGAAGCCCCAACCATTTTTGTCACTCCTTTTGTCCTCTTACTTTCCTTAATTATATCTGTATTAACTAATGTGTCAAGTAGGTTGACAAATGGTGGATTTAGGACTAAAGTATTCTAGTAGTTTCAGAAAAAATTCAGAAAGAAGGAGAAATATGAGTAACAACCAACCCGTAGATATTTACGGAAAACCATATAATCGGACACTTTTAGTTGTTGTCTTATTAATTGGTACATTTTGTACCGTTTTGAATCAGACCTTATTGACGACAGCTTTTCCTACATTGATGAAAGCTTTCGATATTTCAGCGTCTGATGTGCAATGGTTAACGACTGGTTTCTTGCTAGTCAACGGGATCATGATCCCAATAACAGCATGGCTAATCAATAAATTCAGTTCAAGAAATTTATATCTTTCTGCCATGACGATCTTTTTGATCGGAACGATTACTTGTTTTACAGCACCTAATTTTAGTACATTACTAATCGGTCGCTTAATCCAAGCTTGCGGTGTGGGAGTATCGATGCCATTATTGCAAAATATCATGTTGTCTATTTTCCCACCAGAAAAAAGAGGATCAGCAATGGGGATGTCAGGAATCGTTATTGGGCTTGCTCCTGCTTTAGGCCCTACATTATCTGGTTACATCATTGATAACTACCATTGGCGTGACTTGTTTGGTATGGTACTACCAATCGTTGTTCTTGTCTTGGTTTTAGCATTCTTCCTAATGAAAAGTGTTATTCCATTGTCAAATCCTAGCATTGATATTTTATCAGCTATTTTGTCAACGATTGGATTCGGTAGTTTGCTTTACGGATTTTCTAGTGTAGGTGATGATGGCTGGGGAAGCTTGAAAGTAATTGGTTTCTTAGTCGTTGGTGTGATTTTCATCGCCTTGTTCTCATGGCGTCAATTACATTTGGAACATCCATTCTTGGAACTTCGCGTATTCAAATCATCTACATTTACGATTGCAGCTGTTTTAGCCGGTGTAACGAATATGGCGATGGTAGGGGCAGAAATGGTCGTGCCGTTGTATATCCAAAACATTCGCGGAGAATCAGCATTCCATTCTGGCTTGATGTTGTTGCCAGGTGCTTTGATCATGGGGGCTATGATGCCCGTTACAGGTGCGATTTTCGATAAATACGGCGCGAAACGTTTAGCCATTACAGGGATGTTCATTTTGACAGCCGCAACTGCACCATTTGCTTTCTTGACAAAAACGACTCCAGTTTTATATATCGTGATCCTTTATGCAATCCGTATGTTTGGAATATCCATGGTCATGATGCCGGTAACCACTTCTGGTATGAATGCATTGCCAAATAACTTGATCAGTCATGGGACAGCGGTAAATAATACATTCCGTCAAATCGCAAGCTCGATCGGTACAGCTATTTTGATCAGTGTGTTGACGAATGTGACAAAAGCAAATATCCCAAGCAAATCTGTATTGGATAATACACCATTAGCTTATAAAGATCAGGCAATCAATGCCACACTGTCAGGTTACCATGCCGCGTTTATCGTAGCGATCATCTTTGGGATCCTTGGCTTTATTATTGCCTTTTTATTGAAGAAAAAAGAACCTGTTCTAACGAAAGCGGGGGATAATGCATGATTATTGGAGTTTTGATTGTCAGCTTGCTTGCTTTTGCTTTAACGAACGTGTTCGCTAAAAAAACATGGCAAACCTTTTTATCTTTGATTTTCGGACTAATCTTCGTCGCTTCACTAAGTTTGATCGTCGCTAATTTGTCCAATCACTTTGGAATGGAAAAAGTAACGGAAACGAAAACAGAAAAAATTGTTTCCAGTGCTGATTCCCAAGGAGCAGATATGCTTTTGTATAAAGCTTTAGGGAATGGAAAAGAAAAAGTGTATCTTTACCGAACGAATGAAAAACAAGAGAAACCAAAAGCAACTGGTACGGATAACGAAACAAATAAAGTAGAAAAGACAGACGGCGATGCTGAAAAAGTGACGAAAACTACTTATTGGGAATACAAAAACGACATGTATAAATTCTGGTTCAATATTGCTGATAACAATCACGAATATGACAGCCGAGTGAATACATTCAAAATCCCAGAGACATGGGTAGAATTAAGTACGGACCAAGCATCCAAGTTAGCTGAATTAGTGAAGAAACAGCAAAGTACGATGGAAAGTGAAGCAAAAGCTTATGTGCAAGACGGTATGGTAAAAGCAATGACTGAAAATCCGCAAATGAGCAAAGCAGAACAAGAACAACGTACGAAAGCCTTAACTGCTGAATTCCAACAACAAGCATTCGCGAAATTAGTGAAAGAAGCAAAAGGCGAATAATATTTTGAACACCGTTTAAGGAAGAGGTTGTG
>NZ_KV817721.1:18590-46512 GCF_001814765.1 Enterococcus sp. HMSC061C05 | reverse complement strand
TTGAAGCTGACCACTTCTGTCACAACCTCTAATTATTAAAGAACCTTTTGCGAAGTTAACAATCTTTCTTTGATCAATTGGAAATTCTGTCTAAGTAGTGATAGATCTTGTGTGACCTTCAACAATAAGATACTGCCCTGGATTTCAGCAATCAACGCTTTGGCTTGACGGTCTGCCTCTGCATCGGACAGTTTTTCTTCAGAAAGTGCCAAGATATTTTGTTTCGTATACTTGACCCATTGATTGACTAATTCTAGTAGCAATAGACGGAATTCTTCATCCACTGTACTCAACTCAATAATCAAATTCCCCACAGGACAGCCATGATAAGTGATTTGTGTCTCATGATCAGCGAAAATCCAATCCAACATTTCTTCTAATGCTTCTTCTGGCTGTTTTCCAGCATTTAAGATGTCTTCAAACAATTCTGTCTGCCACACGTCCATATGCGCATGGATCACCGCTAGACAAACTTCTTTTTTTGAAGAAAAGTAATAATAAAATTGCCCTTTCCCCGTATCAGAAGCTGCTAGAATATCCCGGATCGACGTTTCATGATAGCCTTTTTTATAAATAAGATCTTTGGTCGCTTCCAAGATCTTTTCCTTTGTTTTCAATGATATTCTCCTTTTTCATCTCTCATAGTCCTATATTATACAATAAATTCATCATTTTATCTTCCTAATCGTTTAAAAAAAGACTGTGCCAAATTATCTGACACAGCCCTCACTATAAAACTGTTCTCTTGTAGCTAGATGTTCATTGATTCAAGAACTGCGAGGACAAAAGCAGTTCCTATCTTATGATAGTTGCTCTAATACTTCCTCTGTTGTCATCACTTGATCTGCAATAAAACCAAAGTTCGTCAACGCTGCATCCATTGCTTCTTGGCCAGGAGCACCAATTGCATCTGTCGCTACCACAACATTGAATCCACTCTCTACCAATTCACGCATATGGGAATCGCTACACAAGTTTCCGTTCATTCCTCCGAGAATTACTGTGTCGATTCCATTTTTTCTCAATTGAAGCGCTAAGTCGTTGCTTTCTGGTCCAAAGATTTTATGAGGAGAGCTGATGATCGTATTTTCATCCAAATATGGTTTCAATTCTTCGATAAAATCGGCTCCTGAACCTTCTTCCACTGGTTCATATTGACTTTTTCTAGCAAACATCTGCTGCTCAAGCATCATATGTTCTCCTGCACCGCCAAATTGCCATTTATGGTCATGTGGATAAAAATAATGAGGAGAAATAAAGAGTTTGTATCCTTTTTCTTTTGCTTGTTTCACCATTTCGATCATATTTTCGATCGTATTGTATTTTTCTAAGATATCTTTTGTCAAACCAAAGCCACCGCCTGCTGGTTTCAAGAACTCGACTTGCGGGTCAGTTAGAACTACTGCTGTATTTTTGTTGTTGAACATGATAAATTCTCCATTCGTTATTTATTTTAATACATCATTTAGAGCTTCACTCATTGTTGGATGAGAATAGATTTGATCTCTCAATAACGTATAAGGAAGTTTTCCATTCATAGCTAGCGAAATCAAGTTGATGACTTCATGAGAATCTTCCGCATAAATACTTGCGCCTAGAATCAAGTCAGTTTCAGGATCAACTAAAACTTTGAATACCCCTTTAGGATCTTCTAATACTTGTGCTTTAGGGACGCCGCTTGTCATATACTTGAATAATTTGTAATTGACGCCTTGTGCTTTGGCTTGTTTTTCTGTTAATCCTACATTAGATAAAGTTGGAGTGATAAATACACTGTAAGGCACAGCTTTCCGATTATTCGTTGTTCGTGTATTTTCGCCTTTCAACTGATCCATAATGATCCGATAATCATCTAAAGAGATATAAGTGAACTGCAGTCCGCCTTTGACGTCTCCAATCGCCCAAATGTTTTCCGCATCTGTACGAAGGTATTCATCTACAGCGATTGCTCCGCGATCGGTCAGTTTAACATCTGTATTTTCTAATCCAAGAGAAGCTGTATTAGCTTTTCGGCCAGTTGCTGCTAAAACTTTAGATGCTTCAATCGTTACTTTTTGACCATCTTCTGTAAAGGTAACGGCAGCTGTTGATTCTTGGTCTGCTACTTCATCGACAGTCACACCTAAGTGGAACTCGATTCCTGCATTCGTCAAATCTTCTAAAATCATTTGTGCAATGTCTTTATCTTCACGTGGAAGAAATTCAGGATGGGCATCAAGAACGACAACTTTAGATCCGTATTCATTGAACATTGATGCAAATTCCAGACCAATATATCCAGCCCCAATGATCACTAATTTTTCCGGTAATTGTTCTTGATCCATTGCTTGCGTAGAATCAATCAAGTAGCGACTTGTATTCAATCCTTTGATTGGTAAAATGATTGGTTCAGAACCAGTATTGATGAAAATCCGTTCGCCTTCAACAATCACTTTTTCACCATTATTCGTCACTTCGATTTGATGGTTAGAAAGAAAACGTGCTGTACCGTCCATCACTGTCCCAGTCGCCTCATCGCTGATCATATGATAATTTTTGGCACGAAGCATGCCCGTCAATTTTTCTTTCCGAGCAACAGCCTCTGTAAAGTCGATTCCTCTTTCTCCATTGAAAATCAATGATTTAGAAGGAATACAGCCGATGTTGATACATGTTCCGCCATACATACGTGTTGACTTTTCAACGACTAAAACCGATTCGCCTTTTGAAGCTAACGCCTTCGCTAAAGTCTTACCGCCCTTTCCAAAACCGATCACAATATTTTGATATTTTTCCATCCTTTTTCCCTCGCTTCTTTTTTACCTACCGATTGGTACAAAAATATGATAACCGATAATCGTCTATTTTCCAAATCATCTGCTTTGTTTGTCAAAAAAACCAGACAAAAAGCGGTCCTTTCACGTTTTTAGTCTGGTTCGATTTCCTTTATTCTTCTAAACAATCGTTACTTCTACATCAATATTTCCTCTAGTTGCTTTGGAGTAAGGGCAGAATTCATGCGCATCTTCTGCAATTTTTTGGGCTTCTTCTTCGCTGATGCCATCGATATGCACTTCTAATACTACACCGATTTGATAGCCGCCATCATCTAAATTATAAAGAGAGACACGTGCTTTTACTGTGGACTCTGCTGTCATTCCAGCTTCTTTGATCATATGTTGTACCGCCCCATTGAAACAAGAAGCATAACCTGCTGCAAATAATTGTTCTGGATTTGTTCCTTCTGCATGGATTCCCGGAGGAGTGATTTTCATATGCATCGAGCCATTGGGTGCCTCGACCTCTCCATTGCGCCCGCCATGGTTGATCATTGCTGTTTCGTATGCTTTTTTCATTGTACTGCTCCTTTCGATTGACCATTTGCTACTTGCTATAATTATAGTGTATGACAAGTAAGGCGCTTTCTACAAAAATTCTGCTTATTCAAATACCAGAATACCGTCTTCTACTATTTTTCCAAAAAACAAAAAGATGCCACTCGTGAACAACAGGGTCATATTCGTTCCAAAATAAATAGCAATCTTTTCTAAATAATCTTTTATATGATTGATTTTGAGATACATATATACCAGAAAGTTGACCCCATAGACCAATACTGTTAAAAAAATAACCATATTCGTTACCATTTTTTTCCTCCTTTTGCTGGCCACCCTACCAGCACTCGGTTTAACCTTACCACTTTTTTTATTGTCCAAGCAACTACCTTTCAAGAAGATTGGTTTATTCTGCTGATAATGATTCAAGATCAGAAAAATGTCCGAATAAGTTTGCTAGTTTTTCTAACACTAGCTGGTTCTTTCCGCTCTCATCATTTTCTATCTGCAATACTAACAACGGCTCATGTAAGCTTAAGCGAATCAAAAACCAACCGCTTCCATAAGGTTCTTGCAGATTATACCGAATACCTTCTTCATTTGCCGGGTCGAAGTTCATCCCTTTTTCTTCTTCCAGCAGTCGCTTCATTTCTTCTAATATCTTGTTTCCTTGTTCGCGTGGTTCATCACTGAACAATTTTAGTCGGATTTCTTGTACTTCTACAGGCTGTTTCAACTCTTTGATTTGTTCATCCAATGTGATACCTTTTCTTTTTAATTCTGGCAAAAGCATCAGGATCTTCGCGATGACGTATGCACCATCATCCAGAAAATAATTTTCCTTGAATGCAGCGTGACCGCTTGTTTCGATGGCTAGCTGTGTATCTTTCCCAAGACGATTAAGTTCTAATGCTTTATTGATTACATTTCGATAGCCGGAAATATAACGAATTTGGGCACCTCCTTTTTCTTCAATGAATTTTTGTAGATGAGAAGAAGTAGGCGAATTCGTTACGATCCTTGTCCCTGGATGCTCTTTTAATACGATCGTACTTAATACTGCGATCAAATTATTTCGATTGATGACTGTTCCAGAAGCACTGACCACAGCTGAACGATCCACATCTGTGTCAAAAATGATTCCAAGATCTGCTTCATTTGCTAAAACAGCCTGCTTGATACTTTCCATCGCTTCTTTGTTATCAGGGTTGGGGATGTGATTAGGAAATCGACCATCTGGTTCCAAAAATTGAGATCCTGTTGTATCAGCGCCTAAGCTATTCAATACTTTTTCAGCAAAAAATCCTCCAGCACCATTTCCAGCATCCACGATGATTTTCCAACCTTTTAGTGGTTTGTCATCTTGTGTTCCCATCCCTTTTTTGATTTTTGTGACTAAATCTTGCGCATAAGGTGTCAAAAGGTCTGCTTTTTCCACACTTCCTGCTTGTTCACTGTTTATTTTTTGCTGCTGTGACAGGATATAAGCAATATCTTCTTTTTCTGCCCCTCCTTCTGAGGTGAAAAATTTTATTCCGTTGTAATAATAGGGAAGATGGCTAGCAGTCAGCATGACCGCAGCGTCGCATGAGAATTGTTCAAATTGAGTGGACATAAACATAGCTGGCGTAGTAGCTAATTCGAAATCAATGACATGTATCCCTTGTTCTTTCAGACTTTGGATCAACGCCTCTTTTAGTGCTGGTCCGCTGATCCTGCTGTCATGACCAATCCCAATCGTCCATTTTTTAGTTGGATTAGTTGATTTCTTCTTTTTCTTTAGCCAGTTTGCTAGTCCCCAGCCGATCTTTTCTACCCTGTCTGTCGTCAAATTGACTTCATGACCTTCAACTGGTATTGCAATCCCTCGAATATCCGATCCATTTTGTAGCGCTTTCATATCTTCCATATAAAAGTCCTCCTCATCTATTCCCTCATTTTTTCTAATTTTTCCGCAAATCGCTGTGCTTCTTCTTCTGAGCGGCAAATAATAATGAATGTATCTACACCTGCCATCGTTCCAACAACTTCGGGATAAGCAACTTCGTCTAACCAATTCGTTACCACATCAGCGCCATTTCGTTCAGTCAATACGATAACCATGAATTGAACAGACTGTATACGTAAAACCTCACGCCTAATTGCCGTACGCAAACGTTCTTCATTTAAAGAAACAGATGGTTGGTTAAATAATGTATAGCGTACTATTTTATTTTCATCTTGGCTTTTTACTAACTTCATTTCTCTGATGTCTCGAGAAATCGTAGCTTGAGTCACATCGGCACCTGCTTCATGCAACCGTGTAAGCAGCTCTTCCTGTGTCCCAATCGGTTGTTCTGTAATCATTTGGCGGATCAATGCTTGTCGCTGTTTCTTTTTCATATTAGACACCTCTCAATATTGATTATAGCAAAAGACAAGTAATATTTCTTCTTATTTTGGTATTTTTTACTTTTATTTTCCGGTTTTATTCAGGTTGCTATCCTTTTTCTATTTTGACACGCAAAATCGTCTTCATTTTTTCAGGTGCAGATTTTCGTGGATCGCTGATATAGATTTCTTTGTGTTCTTTAGAAGTTCTTTGATAGCCTTCTTCTGCAATGAATGCTTCTAATTTCTCAAAGGATTCTGGTTCTTCATCATAGGAACCGATGTGTAAGATTTGGGCACAAAGACCTTCTTCCATCTTTCCGAATGCTACTTGTTCTCTCAAGTCTTCCGGAAGTTTGCTCAGAGAACGCTGAATGGCTTCTTGTGCTATCGCTTCTGTAACAAAGTCAGGCTGTCGGATCATCAATTGATAAGAAAAATGTTCTTTTTTCATCACTGGTTCATGCAAATACTTTTCTTGCAGTCCCCATTGTCCTTCCAATGGATAGACAGTATACATCTGATAATCAGGAATCAGCCAATTTTTTTTAGGCGACATGCGTATTGCATAGCTGACTGCATATAGACAGGCTACTCTTCGTTTAAAGTCTTCCTGATTCGGGTCGCCGATCCCTCTGATGCTAAAGAATGGTTTTTTAGGAACCTCTAGTATTTGCGGGCTTTTTTTCATACTATAGCTCTTGTCTTTACGCCATTCGATTTTTTCCATTTTTCTTCCTCCGCGAAATTCCATTTAGTTATTTATTATCATACCTCTTTTTAAGTGACTTGGCTAATCGTGTTGACACTATTTTTCAGTTTGTGCTAGAATAAGTTAAGTAAATAAATCGTACAGATAACACGTTTCGGCGTGTCGAGAGAGAGGCGGTTTCTATTTTTATAATAGAAATCACTCTCTTTTTTTACGAAATTTTTTAGAGGTGATGTAAATGACAAAACAAAAACAGCTGCTTTTAGTACCTGCAGTAATTGCAACAGGGATGATGTCTTTTGCGGGCGTATTGATCGAGACGGCCATGAATGTAACTTTCCCAACTCTTATCAGACAGTTTGATTTAACGACCGCACAAGTCCAATGGGTAACAACGATTTATCTTTTGATGATTTCGATCATTGTTCCGCTGTCTACTTATTTGAATCGCAATTTTAGTCTCAAAAAACTCTTTTTAGCTTCAAATCTGCTTTTCTTGGCAGGTATAATGATCGATTTCTTCTCTCCTACCTTCATGGTCCTATTGTTTGGTCGATTGCTCCAAGGGGCAGCAACAGGTATCGCTCTTCCGTTGATGTTCCATATTATCTTGACATTTGCCCCCCTCAATCGACGAGGCGCGATGATGGGTGTCGGTACTTTGACAACGGCCATTGCTCCAGCGATTGGACCCACTTACGGAGGCATTATGACTTCACATTTTACATGGAATCATATTTTCCTGTTTCTTGTGCCCATTTTGCTCCTTTCTTTGATTATCGGCTGGTTTGCTATTCCCGAGATGGCAGTACAAAAAAGTGGTTATTTGGATTGGTGGAGCGTTTTAGGAATCTTTCTTTTGTTTAGTGGAAGTCTGACATTTTTGAGTACGTTGGGAACACTTTCTAGTTGGATTGCTTTGATCATCGGCGGGATCGGCTGGTTCCTATTTTACTATCGAAGTAAAAAAGTGGAACATCCGCTGATTCGGCTGTCCATTCTTTCCAATAAAACATTCCGTTTGTTTTTGATTGGCTTCTTGGTTTATCAGTTTTTATTACTTGGTGTGTCTTTTGTCTTACCGAATTTCCTTCAGATCGTTCAAGGAAGCAGTCCTTTTGTCGCTGGATTAGCCATGCTTCCCGGTGCAGCGGTTGGTGCTTTGCTTTCTCCTTTTTCTGGTAAAATGCTGGATCAATATGGACCGAAGAAGCCAATTTTTGCTGGACTGATCCTTTCTTTGATTGGTTGGTTAGCATTATTCCTGCTTATCGGACACGCTTCATTGGGTGTATTGATTGCCTGTCATGTTTTTTATATGGTCGGTATCGGTTTGTCTTACAGTAATATGATGACGACTGGAATGAATGCGCTGAATGAAGAACTGCAAGGAGACGGGAATGCAATGTTCAATACCTTGCAACAGTTTTCTGGTGCTGTGGCTACTTCATTAGTAGCGGTTATCATCAATTATGTTCAGCATCATACTTCCCATAATTACGAAGTGTCTACTACATTAGGATCAAAAGCGGCGTTGGGCGTCTTATTGCTGTTGCTTCTTATCAGCTTTGCTCGATTCGTCTATTCTCTGTTTTTTGCTAAAAAAGCATAGTTTCCATATACGGCAGGTGTTGCATCTGCCGTTTTTTTGTGTGAAAATGGTTGTTTGTAAAAGGAGGCTTTTTTATGGAAAAAATTGCCATTATCGGTGGCGGGATCATTGGTATGACTCTAGCCAATTACTTGGATACATCAACATTCGATGTTGCTTTGTTTGATGAAGGGACAGGACAGGCAACGAAAGCAAGCGCTGGGATCATCTCCCCTTGGTTGTCAAAACGCAGAAACAAACAATGGTATCGTCTGGCTAAAGACGGCGCTGCTTTTTTCCCTAAACTCATAAAAGATTTCCAACTTGATCAAACGATTTATGCACAATCAGGGACACTTTTGCTTCGACCTGAACAAGATTTAGCTGAATTAGCTATTCTTGCGGAGAAACGAAAAGAAGAAGCGCCAGAAATTGGAAATATCGAATGGCTTTCACCTGAACAGACGTCCCAAGCTCTTCCGTTATTGAAGCCAGCAGTTTCACTACGCATCAGTGGTGGTGGTCGTCTGGATGGAAAAGCATATTTAGAACATCTTGGTCAGCGTTTAGTACAAAAACAAATTGAGCAGATCCAGGCAAAAGTCACCTTGCATAAGAAGAACGATTCTTGGCTCGTCAAGGGACCGTTTGGAGAATACACAGCTGACCGCGTAATCTTGACACCTGGTCCTGCACTTAAGCCTCTATTGAAAAAATTAGGCTATTCTGCAGATATACGTCCGCAAAAAGGGCAGCTCTTAGCATTTCAGACATCTTATAAGATGAGTCAAGACTGGCCTGTTGCTATGCTTGACGGAGAAGCTGATTTCATTCCTTTCATGGATGGAAAGATCCTTTTAGGTGCTACCCATGAGAACGATCAAGGATGGGATTTGGCTCCTACTAGCGAAGCTTATGAGGGATTGACTAAGAGTGCAGATCAGTTCTTGGCTGATCCAGATCAGATAAAAAATTGGTCCTACGAGTTCCGTGTAGGCACCCGTGCTTATACGTCAGATTTTTCCCCATTCTTCGGCGTATTGCCAGATGACCCAAGTCTACTGGCTGCTAGCGGTCTAGGCTCTTCTGGTTTGACGACAGGCCCTTATATCGGCTATCTATTAGCCAACTTCTTAAATACTAGTCATTGGCCTACGGAAGATTATCAAAAGGACATCTCCACCTATATTACGAAAAATCCATCATAGAAAAACAGCTTTTTCAAGTAAGGATCCCGAGCGATATTGCGCATGGATTACTTCTTGAAAAAGCTGTTATTTTAGTTCAATTTCTGAATCAAATTCTCCAAACTTTCTTTTGCTTCATCTGGCAAGAGATCTTTTCCTATCTGAGCTTCAATGAACCGTAAACGACTATCAAGTCGTTGTTTCACCAGATTTTTATAGGACGTATCCTCAAAAGAAACAGGAAAATCTGGTATAGGTAAATAGTGGATGTCTTCAAACGGACCAAACGACTTGAATTCTGCCGTTTGTTGCACGATTCTTTCAACGATTGACAATGTCGTTTCAGGTTTGATTTTTTTATCATCGAAATATCCAGTATTCAAGACATAGCAGGCTGTTTGCTGTTTCACAAACAACTCTCGAAAAGCTTGATAGTCTTCCCTAAGAGGATAGACACGGAAAGGATTAGCAAATGGTTCAATGACTAGCTCATCTAGCTGTCTTTTTGTAGTGATATTTTCCGCGTCTGATCGTTTTGTTGCTAATGTTGCACCAAAAGACGCTGCTAAAACCGGGTCATTGATCTTGATAATTGGCGGAAGTGAATCATCTTTCATGATCCAAAAAACAGCATCGATCTTTTCGCTAAGATGATCGACTCGGTCTGGTGTCGCATAACGTGATTTGACTGTCCGCCCATTTCCGTTTCGTATATCTCCTGTCACTAGGACTTTTTCTCCCTTACTCGTACATGTCACGCCCACATTCTGACAAGTAAGGAAAGAAGAAATGGCCGGATCATCAGACGGATAGTCTTGTGTTTTATCAAAGTAAGAAGGTTCCAAGGCAGTAGCAAAACCATTTTTTCTAGAAATAACAAAAGCATCGTCATGTAGGATCGTAACAGAATGCCCTTCCGAATGTTTTGCTAAGGTGATCGTTGATTTTCCAGAACCGGACAACCCAAATACAGCCATCGTATAAGTCTGATCATTACTAGTATATTGTTTCATCCCGCCATGGCAGGCAATAAAACCATTGCGATTCCCCAATGCCCAAGCAAGCGTCAAAGTCGCTTTTTTTAATTCCCCAAAGTAACGTAAGCCTAGCACAGCAGCTGTATTATGGAGAGAATCAAATAAAACGAGTCCATTGGGAAAGGCTTCATGCGTCCATTCGGGATCACAAAAGATATAAAGATCTCCCTCGTAAAAGGACGCAGATTTTTGATAAGTAGCCAAGGTCTTCGCATTCGCTGGCTGAAAATTCAGTATATAAGAATACAGATTGTTCTCAAATCCTTCTGGAATCAACAAATGACTTTGTACAGAAAATTCTTCAGATAGACCAACGATTACTTTTGTATGATAAAATTGTCGCTTTCGACTTTGATACACGGCTTCTCTCAAGATCTTCTCGTATTTACTTTGCTCCTTGCCCAAGTCCTCAAAGATACGCCGAGCACTTGCTGTTCTTCCTACAATACTCCCATCATTGAATACTAGTGTCCTAGCATCAGCTGGTAAATCTAGTTCTTCAGCATGTGAGACCGTTAAATCTGTGATGATCGTTCCTGGACTCCCTTTTGCTAGTTGATAAGCTGTCTTCCTGTCAAAAACTTCTTGAACATTATTACCGTAGAATGCCGTTTCAATAATGGATCGAATACTGGATAACAGTGGATTTTCACTTGTGATTTCCTCTAATTCGAGACTCTCTTTTTTACTCATCGCTCCTCCTCCTCCCCTAAACAAAAAAGCGTTTTCTTTATTATACATTATCCGAGTTTTTATTTGTACTGCTGTGCAGAGGGAAACAAATCATTTATTTTTCATAAAAAAAACCGAGAACTTGAATAAACAAGACTCTCGGTTTCATCATTTTTTCTTTTATCGGCTTAGTACCAACCGTTTGCTAACCAGAATGTTTTAGCAGCATCCCATGAACCATAACGAGATGTTACGTATTGTTCTGCTACACGTTCTTGATTGGCAGCTGAATAGTCGCCGTTTAAGTATGAAGCATCTAATTGGTAACGGCCAATGTAACGTCCGTTAGTAGCTGTGTATGAACCGCCTGATTCTTTTTGTGCGATCCATTCTTTTGCAGAGCTTGAAGTTGGCGCCGTTGCAGCAGCTGGGGCAGCAGGAGCTACTTCAACTGTTTCAACAGGTGCAACGTATGTATGTTCTTGCGTTGCTGTTTCAGTTGTAGATGCTGTATTTTCTGTTGTGTTGCTTTCTGTTGTTGCTGAAGAATCATTTGAAGTTGGGATTGTTAATTGTTCACCAACATAAATGCGGTTGATGTCTGCAATTGAATTCTTTTCAGCAATTGCATTGATCATTGAGTTGTCTCCTGCAAATTTTTGTGAAATCTTAGATAATGAATCACCTGATTTTACTGTGTAAACTTCATCAGCGTGAGCATTTGTAGTTCCTACAAACATTGCAGTAGCACCAGCAGCAAAAGTTGTACCTAAAACAATTTTCTTAAATGAATTCATATTAAACTCCTTTTTTCTCCGTTTTTTATTCTTTCGACGCTATTAACTTTATCATTTAGAAATATTTCATAGGTAAAAGAATCATGACATTTAATGACAAAATGACGAATTATTTAATATTTGTAACATTTGAACAAAAACTTTTTTGATGTAAAACCATCAAATCGTTGTTATATAAGCAAAGTAATCGTTTTTCTATGTTTTTTTATTTTTGAATGAAAAACATCTTTTCTGTAATATTTACTGCAATAATCCATAAAAAAAAGCAAAAAAATGTTTGATTTTTATCAAATCCTCTTAAAAAAACGTAAAAAATACAAAAAAACCAGTAATTGTTACAACAATTACTGGACAAAAACAATGAATAATGCTTACTATTTTTTTATTTTAACTTTCTCCGCAATAATTTTTGTGCATGTTCTAGTTCATTTATGACGACTTCTTCCGATTCTTTAGCTAATGTTTCATCTAATACATCAAGCCATTTTTCTGGCTCTTTTGTTCCTAGACGTCCAATAGCCCAAGCTGCTGTTCCTCTGATGACAGGGCGGACATCCGTTAAACATTCTGAAATCTCAGGCAATGCCGTTCGATCTCCTAGATTAGCTAAAGCGATCAATGCGTTTCTCTGCAAAGGTTTTTTTCCACGCCACGAACCAGCTAAATGCCCAAATTGCTGCTTGAAGTCTTTATTCGACATCGACAGCATCGGCTTTAATTTTGGATATACTTCATCTATTTTTGGTTCCATCTCTTCATGAAAATGAAAATCTTTTCCTTGATTGTAAGGGCAGACTAACTGGCAGATATCGCATCCATAAATGACATTTCGCATTTTTTTCCGATATTCTTCGGGCATCATCCCTTTTGTCTGCGTTTGATAAGATAAACATCGCTGTGCATTCATTCTGCCATCACCAAGCAATGCTTTCGTCGGACAAGCAGTCACACAGCGCATACAGTCACCGCAACCAAACTCTCCTGGTTTATCCGGCTCAAATACGATATTAGTGACGATCTCACCAAGATAGACAAATGAACCGAACTCTTCGGTGATCAACAATCCGTTTCGGCCGATAAATCCTAATCCAGCTCGCTGTGCTACAGCGACATCGATCAGTTCCCCAGTGTCTACTTGCGGAGCTAGACGCCATTCCTCTTCTTTTTGCCATTTTTCTGCTCTTGTTTGGATGAATTCGATCAATCGATTTAATCGGTCTCTCAGTATATCATGATAGTCGATCCCCCATGAGGCACGAGCAAATTGCCCTCGTTTTTCATCCCTAGGTACTTCTTCATGGATCCTAGTAGGATACGCAAGAGCAATGGAAATGATTGATTTTGGCTGATCAAATGTCATTTCTGGATAAAGACGCTCATCGATATTTGGGTGTTCGAAACCAGAAGTGTGGCCGGCTGCTTTTTGCTCTTCCAACGATTCTTTTAATGAATCAAAAGGCTCCGCCGTCGTAAACCCGATCTTGTCAATTCCTAATCGTTTGCTTTCTTGTATGATTTCTTCTTTTAATGTCATGGTCTTCCTCGCTTGCTGTTAACGGCTGTATAATCCATAATATAGTTTTTCTTTTTTCAGTTGGACAAACTGGATCTGCTGATCAGCAATCTTCTTTTCTTCCATCCATTTTTTTCTTGCAGCAAATACTTCCCAATAATTTGTCGAAATCAATTTTCTTTTGTTATCCAATGCGTTGAAAAAATTCAAAGAAACTGGTTTTGTACTTAACAATTCATGGAGTCTTACCTCTTCCCAAGGTGAAAACTCAGACAGATCACGGGAATACAGTACTTCTTCATAGAGATTTTTTTGCTGCGTATACGTGAATGTTTGCGGGATCTTCCCGGGTCTGGCAATTTCTACTAGACGGTTATAAAACATATTCATTAATTTGCTGTTGGCAATAAATTGACTTTTATAATAGGCCGACTGGATCTTTTTGATTACTCCTTCTGCTTTGATTACTGAAAACAAAGCAGGCCATGCTTTGACGGTTATTTCGTCGTTTTGTTTAACTAATACGCCAGGTGTGAAGCCGACTGGAGAAAGGAACACAAAATAACCGATACCGGTATTTTCATCTAAAGGCTGAAATTCATCAAACAACCATTTGCCTATGTACAGCTCTTCATCTGGTTCTGTTGTCTCGTTTTGATTTGCTATGAATAATTTAGCTAATTCTGCTTCAAGAAATTGAAGGTCTTGATCCTTGTCGGTATTTTCTTGCTGGCTGATCAATCGAAATACTTCTTCTTTAATCGTATATTTATCTTTACGTGTAAAATTCATAGCCACACCTTCCTTCCTTACTCTAACTATAACGGAATTTTCTCAAAAAGGGTATCTGTACGCCGAAAAACATCATAATTTTTTTCCGGTTTCTTGTAAAAAAACGCAAGGTCCGCTCCTTAAGCCAGACCTTGCGTTTTTCAGCTCTCTTTTGTTTGGGATAAACCTTCATGGATTGTTTCGATGTTCCATTTCATCATCTGATAGTAAGAATCTCCTTGTTCTCCTTCTTTGGCTATAGAATCAGTGAACAATTTATCATAAATTTCCAAACCCGTTTCTTTTGCTACTCGCTCCATACTTCTTGGATCTACACTGGTTTCCACGAATAAAACTGGCACTTCTTTTTCTCTTACCTGATCAATAATTGCTTTCATTTGGTCAGGCGTGCCTTGGCTTTCTGTATTGATTTCCCATATATATGCTGCTGGCAAATCATAAGCCCTTGAAAAGTATTTGAATGCTCCTTCACTTGTTACTAATAATTTTTTGTTCTCTTCGATAGAAGCAAAACTTTCCTTCGCTTGTGTATCTAATTCTTTTAGTTTTTCCACATATGTTTCTGCATTTCGCTTATAATGTGTCGCATTTTCTGCATCTTTTTCAGAGAATATACGTGCGATTTCCTGCACATATTTTATTCCGTTAGATAGGTCTAGCCAAGCATGAGGATCCGCTTTTGTATGTTCTTCACCGCTAGTTAAATAAAGAGGTTCTACATTTTTGCTAACTGCAAAATAATCTTTTCCTTCTTCTTTCTTAGCTGTTTCCATCAAGTTATCGAACCAGCTGTTACCTGTTTCAAGATTCAATCCGTTGTATAAAATGACATCTGCGTCGCTTGCCTTTTTGATGTCTTCTGGTAGTACTTCATATTCATGCGGATCTGTTCCGACTGGTACGATACTGTGGATATCTATTTTATCTGTTCCGACCTCTTTTGCCATATCTGCCAAGATCGAATTGGTTGCCACGACTGACAGCTTTTCTTTACTTACTTCGTCTGCTTGATCTGAAGTTTGCTTTCCGCAGCCAACTAACGCTAATAAACTAATTGCCAGGATCAAAAAGAGTGATTTCTTTGTTTTCATCTATCTGCTTCCTTTCTGAAATAAAATTCCTTTTGTTGGTGAGAATAAAAAAGCAAGGATAAAAAATGCGGTACATGCTAAAACAATCGTGGCTCCTGATGGCCAATTGTAACTATAACTGAAAAATACGCCGACAACGGCACTGAACATACCGATCCCTGCAGCCGTGATAATCATTTTCAATAAATGGTTCGTCAACAAGTAAGCTGTGGCAGCTGGTGTGATCAACATGGCAATCACCAAGATCGTTCCTACCGTCTGCAAACTAACTACAGCGACTAATGTCAAAAAGAACATCAAAAGATAATGGATCAGCGACGTATTCAGCCCATAAGCTTTTGCCATTGTTGGATCGAATGATGTGATCTTCAATTCTTTATAAAAGAAAAAAACAAATATCAAGACGATTCCGCTGACTAGTGCTGTCAGCAGCAGATCGCTCTCCCTAACAGCTAAGACATTCCCAAATAAAATATGATACAGGTCTGTCGCACTTTGAGCATATGAAATCAAGATGATCCCCAATGCAAAAAACGAACTAAAGACAATCCCGATCGCTGTATCATTTTTCAATCGGCTCCGCTGTGTCACGAAACCAATCACCGCTGCTGTCAACATCCCAAAAGCAGTGGCTCCAAAAATGTAACTAAAACCAAACATATAAGAAATGGCTACACCTGGAAGAACTGCGTGAGAGATAGCATCTCCCATCAAAGACATCCCACGTAAAATAATAAAGGAACCGATGACTCCAGAAGCCAGTCCTACAAGCATGGAAGTGACCAAAGCATATTGTAGAAATTGATAATTCATCAATCCATCAATAAAAGATTGGATCATTTTTTCTCTCCTCCTTTTACTAAATGTCCGATGATCTCACCATAGGCCAGTTGAAGATTCTTTGATGTAAAGACTTCTTGTACTGGACCAGAAGCGATCAGCTGTTTATTTAAAAGAACAACTTCATCGAAATATTCTTCTACTTTATGAAGATCATGATGGACGATCAGAATCGTTTTTCCTGAATTCTTCAACTCTTGCAAGATGTCAAAGATTTTTCGTTCACTCAATGCATCGATTCCTACGAATGGTTCATCTAAAAAGATCCACTCTGCACCTTGAGCTAGAGCTCGTGCAATAAAAACTCTCTGAAGCTGACCACCCGATAGTTCGCTGATTTGTCTTTTGGCATAGTCTTCCATCCCTACTTTTTTTAATGCTTGTCTTGCTCGTTCTTTTTCTTTTTTCCCGGGCCGCTGTCCGATTCGTAAAGATGGATACGTCCCTAAAAGTACAACGCCTAACACATCGATTGGAAAGGAAAGATCCAATTCGCTTCGCTGCTCCACATAGGCTATTTTTTTACGGACTGATTTTACTGGCTGTCCTGAAAAAGTGACTTTACCAGTAGAAGCTGGTATCAACTCTAGCAATGCTTTCATGAATGTTGATTTTCCTGCGCCATTTGGTCCGATGATACCAGTGATTTTTTGTGACTTTATTGTTAAATTGATGGTTTTCAAAACAGTTTTCCCTTGATAAGCGGCTGAAAGGTCTTGAATTGCAATGGCCGTTCGTTCCAAATCCCACACTCCTTTTTAGGTTTCCCTAACTTTTTATTTAAATATAGTTTAACTAAAAAGGGAAGCATTTACAAGTAGAAAGATGAAAAAGTTTTTTTCGAATTTTCCTCGCATTTTATGAAAATTTTCTGTAGAATCACATCAAGAGTTCAATAAGGCTAACCTAAAAATAATACAACTATCTATTGAAACGTTTAATTATTTTTCCTGTTGACTCAACAACGAAAGGAGTTTTTGTATGGAAGAAGAAAAGTTAACTCGAAGTCTTAGTGCCCGTCACATCCAAATGATCGCACTAGGTGGAACGATCGGTGTCGGTCTGTTTATGGGTGCCTCCTCAACCATACGCTGGACAGGGCCCTCAGTGATGGGAGCTTATGCGATTGCAGGATTCTTTTTGTATTTGATTATGCGTGCTTTAGGCGAAATGCTTTACGTCGATCCTTCGACTGGTTCTTTTGCAAATTACGCGAGCGAGTACATCCATCCTGTGGCTGGCTACTTGACCGCTTGGAGTAATATTTTTCAATATATTGTCGTAGGGATAAGTGAAGTAATCGCTGTAGGATCTTATATGAATTATTGGTGGCCCAATCTGCCAGCAATTATTCCCGGCATCATTGTCGTCTTATTTCTTATGCTGGCAAATCTTATTTCTGTCAAAGCGTTTGGCGAATTAGAATTTTGGTTTTCGATCATCAAAGTCATAACAATCATTTTGATGATCATTGCAGGTCTTGGGGTGATTTTATTTGGATTTGGTAATCATGGCCAGGCGGTAGGGATCTCAAATCTTTGGAAAAACGGTGGATTCTTCACTGGCGGTGTCAAAGGCTTTTTCTTTGCATTATCGATCGTCGTTGCTTCCTATCAAGGGATCGAACTGATCGGAATGACTGCTGGCGAAGCAGAGAATCCTAAAAAGACGATCATTGAAGCTGTTCAATCCACTATCGGTCGAATCTTGATTTTTTATATTGGTGCCATTTTTATCATCGTGAGTATTTATCCGTGGAATCAATTGAGTGAGATTGGCTCGCCTTTTGTCCAAACTTTTTCTAAAATCGGGATTACATTTGCTGCAGGGTTGATCAATTTTGTCGTGATTACAGCGGCATTATCAGGTTGCAATTCAGGCATTTTCAGTGCAAGCCGTATGGTCTATACACTTGCGATGAATGGAAAGATGTCTAAAAAGTTTCTGAAATTATCTCGTCATGGTGCGCCTTTTTACCCTGTCGTAGCCATCTCAGGCGGAATCTTGATTGGTTTGATCTTAAACTATCTTCTGCCAATGTTCATCAACCAGTCCGAAAATATCTTTGTCTTCGTATACAGTTCAAGTATTTTACCTGGTATGGTTCCTTGGGTGGTGATTTTGATCAGTGAGATTCGCTTCAAAAAGACTCACGCAGATAAAATGCATGATCATCCTTTTAAAATGCCGCTGTCTCCTTACACGAATTATGCGACACTTGCTTTTTTAGCTATCGTGTTGATTTTCATGTTTATCAATCCTGAAACTAGGATTTCTTTGATCATTGGTCTCGTTTTCTTGCTTTACATGACGATCCATTACTTTATACGTGAAAAAAGAACCGCCAAATAAAAAGAACGAAGCTTCCATCAAGGGAGTCTTCGTTCTTTTTATTGCTTTTATCAATTCAATTTTAGTGTCTCACCAGGAGTCAGGAAATAATCGTCCATACTCATCCCATTCAGTGACAAAATCGTTTCTACTGGTACGCCAGTTCGTTCGGCTATTTGATTTGGGCCTTCTCCTTCCAAAACAACAGTTGTCGCAGCCTGTGATGTCGTATTGCTAGTAGTCGTTTCAGTGTTTTCTGTTGTGTCTTGCGTTGTTCGAGCTTGCATTCCAGAAGCTTCTGTTGATTCTATCGTCTCAGACTCAGAAGATGCTGTTTCTTGTGTGCTTGTTGACTCTGCTTGAAGAGAAGCGCTCGTCTGCAAATATATGTCGGAAATCTTAGCGACATGATTCGTATAGTTAGCCGATAGCTGATTGATCAAGGTATCTAAGGCTACACCGTCTTTATTATCTGCTGACTGATACGCTGCACGTAACTTTCCGATCCCTTCGTCGGAGATAGCTTGGAGCTCACGTGCTTTTTGGTTAGCAACTGCGGATAAACCAGCTATGCCCTCTTGATTTCCCTGGATTTCTGTTTGGTATTCTTCAATCAACACAGGCGTCTTTTCTTCCATCTTTTTCGAATAATCATTGACGATTGCTTGGAGTTGCTCTGACAAATCATCTGCTGTTTTTTCTTCAGAAGTTTGTGTTTCTTTTGTTTCAGTCGATGTCTCACTTGTTTGTTTCGCATCTGTTTTCTTTGTCGTTGTTTCCGTTACGGTCGTGCTTTTTGCATCTGACGAATTTTTCCCGTGAAAATACAGCCCCGCTACTCCTCCTACTATGATCAAAAAAACGGCAACTGCTGCCCCAATCATGATCATCCGCTTACGTGCTGCCTGTTTTTGCTGTCTTCTTCGGGTCATCCGAACATTTTCTCCCCACTCATTTTCATCATACATTTTTTTCACCACCAATTTTTATGTATAACAGCGTTATCAAACGCTTCATATTCTTATTGTAGCAAATAATTGTCATTGTGCACATTTTTATCCTTGTTATTTATAAGAAAATTTCACCAGTTGAGATGATTCCAAGATTGTCCGTCGATTTCTCCTTGCAACTGTGTTGTTCGTTCATCTATCTCAGCCATCAGTTTCTTTATCTCATATAAGAGTGCACGGTCTCGATATTCTGATTTTTCACTTAATTCATCTAATTGTTGGATCAACCATTCATTTGTCATAATGAAGTTCCTTTCATTTCTTGCAGTGCAAAGGTCAAGTCTTCGATTTGCTCTTTTGCGTCAGTCAGTGCTTCTATGATATATGTTTGTTTGTCCGAATCTTCTTCCTGCATTTTCTGATTTTCCTGTACTCTTTGAATAAACCAGTCAATCCGTTGAGTAAGCGATGGCTTCCCTTCCAATGAGAGATACTGCTGATAAGCAATTAGCTTCTCCCAACGTTTTTCTTGGGATAAATACATAAATTGTGCTAAAACGAATGGCGGAAGATAGGTCATATGGAATTTGTTTGCAATTCGCTGATATGGTCTCAAAAATTCGGAGATCGTATATTCTTCTTTCCCTCCAGCTTGGTATTCCTTTTCCGCCACACCTGTTGTCAATACGATCCCTAATTCTTTTCCTTCTAATACATGTGCTGCTTGTTCCAAAACATTATCTTGCCAAATTTTTAAATGAGCAGGGGAACTATACCAGTAAAATGGAAACTGGAAAATGATTCGATCATGCTGTGCCAGAAGCTGTAGCTCAGCCTTTACATCTATCTTTCCATCTGGATAACTTGATTCTAAATGATGCCAAGTAACGGATAAACCGGAAGAAGCTTCTTTGAAAAATTGCTGATTCAGAGATTCCTCCATCGTTGGATGGCTGATGATGATAAGTGTACGCATCCCTTCTCCTCCTTTTTTAGTCTTCGTTTTACAGTGTAGCATAACCGCCACAAGTTTCTTTTGCCGATGCTTGTCCTTTTGTCCAAGCAAATTAGGTCGTCCAAGAGACTGCAGTTTGCTTTTCCAACTGTTTTTTCAAAGTATCCAAAGCAATATTCTTGAAATTTTCGTTTTTCATCCGTTTACGATAGTTCGTAGCCGTTTCTCCGGTACTCTTTTTGAACATTCGGCTAAATACGACTAGACTATTGAACCCTACTTGATAGGCAATGCTTTCCACGGATTCATCCGTCAGGGAAAGAAGAAACGCCCCTCGATTAATCCGTACCCCGATCAAATATTCCTTGATACTGGTACCCATATGATTTTTGAATACTCGTGACAAGTGACTCCGGTTGACAGCTAAATGCTGGGCAATTTCCTCAACAGATAAATTTTCCGCATAATGTGCCTCGATGTATTTGACTGTCTCAACAGCTAAGGAGGAATGAACTTTTTGTACGCCACCGCTGATCTTTCCGCCGTCTTTTAAAAGGACTGATAAAAAACGGTAGGTTAGTGCTGTTAACTGTAATTCATTTTCCAAGGTTTCTTCCGTATCTTTCATGCATTCTAAAATAATGTCGATATATTTTTGTATATCGGAAGAGACCATCGTGTACTGGTCTTCTCTGAAAAGCGACTGCCGGATGATTTCTTCTGCCGCATGTCCACCGAAAGAAAGCCAGCAATACATCCATGGATCTTCTCCATCTGATAAGTAAAATGTCGAGTCTCCTGGACGAATCAAGAATAGATCTCCTTTTTTCAATTGAAACTGTTGATTTTTCACATGATAAGATCCTTTGCCTTCCATCACGACGTGTAAGATGTAATCATTGCGAATAGCAGGACCAAAAGAATGAAACGGCATCGTTTTAGAGAAGCCGCAAAAATCAAAATACAATTCTTTTTCTACTTGTTGATGTTCCTTTTTTAAAAAAATCGATTGCTCCATTTCTTCCCCTCCTTACTTCTTTAGTATAATGCAACAAAAAGTTAAATAAAAGTCACAGAAATATATTAAAAAGGAAGCGATTTCTTGTTAAGTTTAAGTCATTAAAAGATCTTTGTTATTCGTTGTAACCGGTTTACTTAGTATTATATATTGAACAGGAGAGGAATACAGATTATGAAAAGCAAAATGATCCAACGTATGTCCTACGCTTTAGGCGCTTTTGGACACGACACATTCTATGTTACATTAAGCACTTATTTTATGGTATTCGTGACAAGCCAGATGTTTGCAGGAACAGATAAGGCAACGAATGCAAAAATGATTGCTACAGTTACAAGCTTAGTTGTAGGTATTCGCTTAGTTGAAATTATTTTTGATCCTTTAATTGGTGGCGTTATTGATAATACCCGTACAAAATATGGCAAATTCAAACCATGGTTAGTTATCGGTGGTATTGTTAGTTCTGTACTCTTGGTAGCAATCTTTACCAATTTCTTTGGCTTAGCTACTCATAATACGACTTTATTTATCATATTATTTGCAATCGTTTTCATCTTGTTGGATAGTTTTTATTCATTCAAGGATATCGCTTTTTGGTCAATGATTCCTGCTTTGAGCACGGAAACAAAGGAACGTGAAAAATTTGCTACGTTTGCTCGTTTCGGCTCTTCTCTAGGTGCAAATGGTACTACACTAGTCGTTGTCCCTATCGTTACTTTCTTTACCTATCTTGTTACTCATAAACATATTGAAGGCGCTTCAGGTTGGTTCTGGTTCGGTGTGATTGCCGCTGTTATTTCAGGCGGTACTGCGATTATCACTGCCTTGGGAACAAAAGAAGTCGATACTGCGATCCGTCAACAAAATGAAAAAGCCGGAATCAAAGATGTGTTCAAAGCAGTTGCTCAAAACGATCAATTGATGTGGCTTGCCCTTGCTTATATCGCTTATGCGATTGCTAATGTAGCAACGACTGCCGTATTGTTCTACTTCTTCAAATATGTACTTGGCCAACCAACTGAATTTTGGATTGTTGGTCTAGTTGCTGCCTTACTTGGTTTAATAGCTGTCCCATTATTCCCAATGCTTACACGCGTCATCTCTCGTCGCTATGTTTACCTTGGCGGGATTGCAATGATGATTTCTTCCTACTTTTTCTTTACGATCGCAGGTTCAAGTTTGCCAATCGTTATCATCGGGTTAGTATTGTTCTACTTCCCTCAACAATTGATTTTCTTATCCGCTTTGATGACAATCACAGACTCTGTTGAATATGGTCAATGGAAAAATGGTATCCGTAATGAAGCTGTTACTCTCTCTATTCGTCCTTTACTAGATAAAATTGCTGGTGCTTTGTCTAACGGGATCGTAGGGTTTGTCGCTATCGCTTCTGGGATGACTGGTAATGCTACTGCTGCTGATATCACTGCTCATGGCGTAACGACTTTCAAAGCTTATGCATTCTATGCTCCTGCTGCTTTGATGATTTTCTCCGCTATTATTTTTGCTTGGAAGATTACATTGACAGAGAAAAAACATGCACAAATCGTTGAGGAATTAGAAAACAAATTGGCTCCAGCTGATACAATGGAAGATGAACTTCACGATGCAGTAGTTCCTTCACATTAAGAAAGGATCTTGAAAATGAAGATTACAGAAAAAGATTTCGGCCAAGGTTATCATTTGATAACCTTGGAGAATAAAAACAAGCTAGTACTTTCTGTCTCTGATTTAGGTGCTAGGATCGTTTGTTTAAAAACAAATGATCAAGAATTAGTTTTGGGATTTGACACCGCTGAAGAATATATCGAAAAAGACCCGTATATCGGCGCGTCTATCGGTCGCACCGCAGGGAGGATCGAAAATGGCCGCTTTTCTCTCAATGGAAAAACTTACCAATTAGCTATAGATCCAAAAACTGGGCATAATCTGCATGGTGGTTCTCCTGGATTTGAATTAAAAAAATGGTCTTATGTCATTTTGAATGGCGAAAATGAAGCTTCTGTCATTTTTACTACTACAAGTCCCGACGGAGAACATGGTTTTCCAGGTACATTGGATGTGGAAGTCCGTTATACTTTGACACAAGATAATATCTGGCGGGTGACCACTCGCGGTATCAGCGATCAAGATACTTTATTCAATCCGACAAATCATGTCTACTTCAACTTGACGGGAGATGCTTCTCAAGCGATCGATCAACATGAGCTTTGGCTCAACAGTGAAGCTTACGCTCCTTTACGAGCAGACAGTATTCCTATAGGAGTAAAAGAAAATACTGCAGGGAATGCTTTCGATTTTCAAACGCCTAAAAAACTAGCGTCCGTTTTTGCTAGTGATTTGGATCAAAAAGAACTCGTTGACGGAATCGATCATCCATTTTTCTTAAAAGAATCTGGCTTGGATAAAGAAGCCGCTCGCTTGACTAGTCCGGATAAAAAAATCCAAGTAGATATCGCTACAGATGCTTCTAGTATGGTTATTTTCACTGCAAATTTCGGTCCAGAAACACCAGAAATGCGTGGTCGAAAACTGGCACATCACGGCGGCATCACATTTGAGACTCAAACAGCTCCAGGGGCAGAGCGCTTCTCAGCATTTGGTTCGATTCATTTAAAAGCCGGAACAGCATTTGAAACAGTGACAGAATTCAAAATCAAAACAAGAGAGGAATAACTCATCATGGAAATCAAAAGAAGCTTAAACACAAAATTTGCCGAAACATTCGGCCCTAAAAAAACGACACAATACTTCTCGCCAGGTCGCATCAATTTGATTGGTGAACACACTGATTACAATGGCGGTCATGTCTTCCCTGCTTCCATCACTTATGGAACGCAAGGTGTCGCCGCACCTAGAGACGATAATAAAATATTAGTTTATTCCACAAACTTTGATGATATCGGCGTCATCAGTTTTACTTTAGATGAGCTAGAATATGATAAAAAAGCAAATTGGGCAAACTACGTAAAAGGAATGGTCCTTAAATTAAAAGAAGCTGGACACCCAATTGATCATGGATTTGAGTTGTTGGTGGAAGGAACAATTCCTAACGGTGCAGGACTTTCCAGTAGTGCTTCATTAGAATTATTGGTAGGTGTTGTATTAGAAGATCTGTTTGATTTAAAAACAGATCGTTTGGAACTAGTCCAAACGGGTAAAAAAGTAGAAAATGAATTCATCGGTGTCAATTCAGGTATCATGGATCAGTTTGCCATCGGCTTCGGTGAGCTAGATCATGCGATTTTGTTAGATACAAATACGCTGAAATATGAAATGGTCCCAGTGAAACTAGATGGTTATGCAATCGTCATCATGAATACGAATAAACGTCGGGAATTGGCAGATTCAAAATACAATGAACGCCGCAGCGAATGCGAAGAAGCCTTGGCACGTCTGCAAAAAACTTTGCCTATCTCTTCTTTAGGAGACTTAGATGAAGAAGAATTTGAATCAACTATTGACCAAATCGGTGATGATACATTGATACGCAGAGCTCGTCATGCTGTTTATGAAAATCAACGTACTTTGAAAGCAAAAGCTGAATTAGAAGCTGGAAACTTAGAAGCATTTGGACAACTGCTAAATGATTCTCACCACTCTCTTCGCTATGATTATGAAGTGACTGGGATCGAGTTAGATACACTAGTGGACGCTGCTCAAAAACAAGAAGGTGTCTTAGGTGCACGAATGACAGGAGCTGGATTTGGTGGCTGTGCGATTGCTCTTGTCAAAGAAGAAAATATACCTGCCTTCAAAAACAATGTCTATGATGAATATATGAAAGTTGTCGGCTATGCTCCAGAATTTTATGTTGCACACATTGGAAATGGGACAACAAAGATTGATCCAGAAGCCGTTCATGTTTGATAGAAAAATCAATGAACACAGCTAAATAAATAGGGACAAATAACCTCTCAGCAATTTTCAAACATGAGCAAAAGGCTCACATTTGAAAATTGCTGTTTTTTATTGACACAAAAAGGGAACATATGTTCTAATTATGTAGAAGAGGTGATTGTTATGTGGGCGAATCAAAATCCAGTATTTGTTTATGAAAAAGAACCTTCACGAGATATTTTATGTATTGACTGCAAATCTTTTTACGCCTCCGTAGAGTGCGTGGAAAAGGATCTTGATCCCCTTACAACTAAATTAGTAGTAATGTCCTATCCGTCTGATTCGACAGAAACACGGGGTAGCGGATTAATCTTGGCTTCCAGTCCTGCAGCAAAAAAAGCGTACGGCATCACCAATATCAGTCGTGCCAGAGATTTACCCTTCCCCTATCCAAGTGATTTATATATTGTTGCTCCAAGGATGGCCTATTATATGGAAAAAAACAGAGAAATCAATACTATCTATAAAAAATATGCAGATGAAGCGAACCATCATGTCTATTCCGTTGATGAAAGCTTCCTTGATGTAACAAATAGCATGGCACTCTTTGGTAAAACGAATGCGTACGACATGGCTAAACTGATCCATAAAGATGTATTTGAACAGACCGGAATCTACACGACTATAGGAATCGGCGATAACCCACTACTTGCTAAACTAGCCTTAGATAATGGCTCAAAAGACGGAAAACAAATGATTGCTGAATGGCGTTATGAAGATGTCCCAGAAAAGTTATGGACAATCTCAGATATCACTGACTTTTGGGGAATCGGCAAACGAACAGCAAAACGACTGAAACAAATGGGTATACATTCGGTTTATGATTTAGCTCACGCGGATTATTATCACTTGAAAAGCACGTTAGGGATCATCGGTACTCAGCTTTATGCCCATGCTTGGGGAATCGATCGAAGTTTTTTAGGTCAAGAATATATACCAAAATCAAGAAGTATCGGAAATAGTCAAATTCTAGATAGAGATTATACGAGGCAAGAAGAAATCGAGATTGTTATCAAAGAAATGGCCGATCAAGTCGGCACCCGCTTGAGACGATCTGCAGCAAAAGCACAAGTAGTCAGCTTATGGGTAGGATACTCCTTAGGTTATCTTGATCCAAATGGTAAGACCGGTTTCCACCAGCAAATAAAAATCGAAGCGACAAATGCTAGCAGAGATCTAGCAGAGGCTTTATTGACCATTTTCCACCAGCATTACCGCTGTCAGGATATTCGACGTATAGGCGTGAACTGTTCCAACCTCGTATACGCGACAGGTTTACAGCTTAACCTTTTTGAAGATCCTGAGAAGCAGATAAATGAAGCGAAAGTTGATTTTGTAGTCGATACGATCAGAAAAAAATACGGCTTTAAATCAATCATCCATGCGCATAGTCTCTTGCAAGGAGGACGCGCCATCGCACGTAGCTCTCTCGTTGGTGGGCATGCAGGTGGTATGAGTGGATTAGAAGGTGGAAAAGATGAGACGGACAGCAAAAAAATTCATTGACTATAACGAGTATCGAGATCGTCCATTTGGATTAAAATGGGGGACCGCTTTTGCGATGGAAGAACTAGTCAACGGTATCAAAAAAAATGAAGAAGAAGCACGCAAACAACCTCTCCCTAAACAACAAATGACATTACAAGAAATCGATAGTATACTGACAGAAGCTTTTTTATCTCGTAAAGCAGTAATCATCCAGCTCAATTTAACAGATGAATTTGGAAGACTCTTAGATGAGGTTGAAGGTCATTTCATTGGTGAAGCCTATGAAGATTATTTTATGATCAACCATCAGCCGATAGTTTGGGAAGACGTACGGCATATTGAGTTAAAAGAAACAAAAAAATGGTTTGTGACATGAGAGGCTGTTCAATCAGCGTTTTGATTTTATTATTAGCTGATTGAACACCGTTTAGTGGAGGTTGCGAAAAAGTCGCTTAGTTTTGAGTATCAAGTCAAAGCGCTGATTTCTCAACCTCTGTCTATCCATCTATCCGGTAAGACTCATGCATCACATCTTCTTTGTTTAGTACGTAGAACCCTTTTTCTTCTGACCATTCGACATAAATCAGCTGTTTTACGTCTGCATAGCCTTCTTTCCTCAAATTCTCCAGAAGCCACGATTCATCTAGTTGATTGGATTGAAGTACTTTATGCTGGATTTGTCCTTCATCCACTAGCAAGATCGACAAAGCTTTGTCATCATCTGATTTTTTCAATACACTCATTTGACCGGCATTCTCTAGGATAACATGTTTGGCATTTTCAAGAGAAAAGCATTCCTGCTGTCTTAAGATTGCTCGCAACTGCTCCATCTCGATATGGTTATTTGCCAACTCTGTCATGTTGATGACGCCGTCTTTGATTAAAACAGAGGGCTCGCCTTTAACCCAGCGATTGACTTTTTCATTTTTTTGGACGATACGTTCGATGCCATAAATCATTACTGCCCAAAGCGCAATGGCAAATAGGACATGACCTACATGGACATTGTCATCATAGGTTGATTCTTCTAAGATCCCCCCTAAAACAAGCGTATAGACTAAATCAAATGGTGTGATTTCCGACATGGATTTCTTCCCAAGCAAACGCACCACTAATAACAAGCCGATCAATCCGAATACCAGTTTCATTGTGATTGAAAAAACCATTCTTTCTCCCCCTAACTATCTGTTAATTAAATTATATATGCTTTCTCTCAAACACGCATGGAATATACAAGGAAGAAATGTATCCTTTCACTAAAAAAAGGACTGTGACACGAGTCGTGTCACAGTTCCTTATTCCGAACAAAGGGTGTTCAATCAGCTGACCCTCGATATTCGCTCAAAAAACGGCAAAATATGAGG
>NZ_KV817721.1:0-18490 GCF_001814765.1 Enterococcus sp. HMSC061C05 | reverse complement strand
TATTTTGCCGTTTGTTTCTCTAATACTCAGTTCAAAACACTGATTTTACAACCTCTTGGTAAACGGTGTTCAAAATCTTGCATCTGCGGTAATAAGTCCAACCAAGTTAAAAACATAAGAAGCTGTTTTTACTTGACTGTTCTTATTACTTGATGCAGAGCAGCTTTTTCACAACCTCCTACACGGTGTTCCAGAAGTAGCTTCTACGGAAATAAGCCGAAATTTCACAAAAATTTGAGAAGCAATTTCCGTCAATTCCTTCTTATTTCTTGAAGCTGACCACTTCTGTCACAACCTCTTTTCAAATATTTCGTTTCCTTATTCTACAAATGGTTCTTCTCCTAGTGCTTGTTGAGCGGCTAGATTCAACATGCTCCATTGTCGGTCAAAACCTGGTTGGAAGAAGAAGTCAGCTTCTGCCAGTTCTTCTAAAGTCAGTTTATTTTGGATCGCTAGTGCCAACACATTTCCTTGACCTGTAACATCATAGGTAGATAATACTGCTCCTCCTAGCAATTGATGGGTCATTGGATCTGAGAATAATTGGATGGACACTTTTGGATTTCCTTGTTCTTCTGGTACATATTTTGGTCGTAACGTATCTTCATAATAAGACACTCGTACATCTACTCCTGCTTTTGCTGCAGTGAAGCTATTCAATCCGCTTGCTGCAAAATGGTAGTCGAAGACACTTAATGCGGAGGAACCTACGACTCCGCCGAACGGTTTGTTTGGTACTTCTTCAAAAAGATGTTTTACTACATAACGTGCTTCTCTACGTGCAACAGTCGCTAAAGCGATCGGCATTTTTTTGCGTGCTGGGATAGAATAAGCAAGTGTAGCATCTCCTACTGCATACACATCTGGAAGATTCGTTTGCAAGTATTCATTCGTTTGGATCCAGCCACGTTCATCTAAGTCGACGATCCCTTTTAACCATTCTGTATTTGCCTTCACACCAGCAGCTTGGATGACTAGATCTGCTGGAATTTCTTTTTCACTTGTTTTGATTGCTTCCACTTTTCTGTTTCCGGTAAAGGCTTCGATTTTGGCGTTTGTCAAAACTTCAATACCGTTTTCATTTAGGTGTTGTTCTAAAATGTCTGTCATTTCAGCATCTAAATATGTGCCTAAGGGTCTGTCGATCACATCAAGCAAGACGACTTCTTTTCCAGCTTTTCGGCTTGCTTCTGCTGCTTCGATCCCAATGTAACCAGCACCTACGACAGCGATTTTTTTAATAGCCGGATCATTTAATTTTTCTTTGATTTTGGTTGCCCAATTGTATCCACGCATCAAATAGACATTTTCTAAATCTGCCCCTGGTACTGGCAAATTGTTTGGTTTGACACCAGAACTCAAGATCAATTTATCATAAGGATATTCTTTTGTTTCGTTATCTGATGCGCTAGTAACCGTTACTGTTTTTTTATCTGCATCGATCGTTTTTACTTCGTGATTATTTAAAATATGAACATTGGATTGCGGAAAGTTTTCTGGTCTGAAATTACGTACATCATTTACATCTGTTACCTTGTCTTCTAGATACAGCTCCATACCGCATGACATGAAGGAAACATAGTCTCCTGCTTCAAATAGCGTGATATCTACATTTTCACCGTATCGTGTCAATAGTTCCAAGATCGATTGATGCCCTCCATGAGATGCACCTACAATGACAACTTTGATTTTTTCCATTGATGAAACCTCCTTGAATATTCTTTTAAAATCATTCTAAACAATTTAAACTTAACATTACATCAGTTATGAATCAAAAGAAACGCGTTCATTTGAACCAAATTTAAAAAACAATCGGCAGCTTGCAGAATATACCGCGAAGATGCCGATTGTTTTTTGAGAAAATTCATGAATCACTGTTCTGTTAAAAAGTCTTTGATCCGTTTGCACGCTTCATGTAAGTTTTCCATACTGCTAGCATAAGAAATTCGTATATAGCCTTCTCCTTCTGGGCCAAATGCAATGCCAGGGATACACGCAACTTTTGCCTGTTCCGCTAAGTCTACACAAAACTGCCAAGAGTCGGTTTGAATGACAACTGGGAGTTTGCAAAATAAATAAAATGCACCGTTTGGCTGAGTCACTTCAAATCCTAAAGGCGCCAATTGCTGGACCAGATAGTCTCTTCGTGTTTGATATTGCTCTTTCATGTTCTCGCTATCTTTTACTCCATTTATTAGCGCTTCAGCCGCAGCTTTTTGCGACATCGTTGTAGCCGCAGTCACCAGATATTGATGGACTTTAATTAGTTCGTCAATAAGGGCTTTTTGAGCAAAAATAAACCCCACTCGCCAACCAGTCATCGCATGTGACTTGGATAGCCCGCTTATCACGATTGTTTGTTCCGGAAGATAAGAAGCTATGGACATATGCGTTCCACTGTAAGTCAATTCAGCATATACTTCATCACTTATAACAAATACCGGATATTTTTTTAAAACTTCAGCGATTGCTTCCAACTGGCTTGCAGACAATGTCGTCCCAGTGGGATTGTTAGGATAATTTAAAATGACTGCTTTGATAGCTGATCCATATTGTTCAAATGCTCGTTCAAATTGTTCCGGCTGACAGACAAACCCTGTGTCAGAAGTATTTATCGGGATCAATTCAGCACCAGCTAGTTCCACTAATGGCTGATATCCTGAATAAGCAGGCGCTGGAATAAGAACCTTGTCTCCTTCTTCTAAAACAGATAACAATGCAGAAGCAATCGCTTCCGTTGCACCAACCGTCGTCAAAACTTCCGTTTGCGGATCATAAGTTAATCCATAACGCTGCTGCTGAAACATACAAGCAGCTTCCCGCAGTTCCTCCAGTCCTCTCATTCCGGTATAGTGAGAAAAGTCTTCTTCAATCGCTGCTATTCCGGCTTGTTTGACATGTTCGGGAGTCGGAAAATCCGGTTCTCCCAAGGTGAGCTTGATCACATCTGGTATCGACGATATTTGCTGATCGAATTGCCGTATTTTAGATACTTCTATTCTAGAAAGTCTGGGATTAAATCGATTGGATAAATTCATCATTATTTACTCACTCCTCTTTTGAACTGCTATCGATTTTTTCAAGAAGATTTTCTGTAAAAAGAATCGTTTTGTACCATTCTACACCATTTTCTAAAACATCCATATCAAAATCGAACGTCGGATCATGTAAAGCAGGGGTATCACCGACACCTAAAAAGAAAAATACACATGGATATTGTTGCGTATATATGCCAAAATCTTCGGCTTGAAGAACTGGATCCTCTAATTCATGTAGTTTGTTTGAATCCGACAATGCTGCATATAAGCCGCTATGATTGATCACAGCTGGATAGCCGTCATTATAATGGAAAGAAATAGTAGCTGCATAGTGAAACTGTTCTGCTAAATGAGCTAATCCCCTCTTCAAATAATTTTGCATATCTGAACTGTAAGAACGGATACTTCCGGATACAATAACTTCTCCAGCTAAAACATTCCGGATCGTTCCACCTTGGATTTGACCAAATTTCATTAGATGATTCCACTCTGTCGGTAATTGCCGATCAAAATCATAAACATTCTTCAAAAATCGTACAGCTGCCTCCAGACTATCGATTCCTTTTTCACTAGAAGCAATATGCGCGGACTGGCCCTTGATGATAATGTCTGTTTCACTGCTTTGTGCCATCAAAGGTCCTGGTCGAGAAAAAACTTCTCCTTTCGCTAGTCCAGGCCATAGATGAAAGCCAAATATTGCTTGTACTTCATATTTATCTAACAATCCTGACTGAATAACACTTTGTGCGCCGCCGGAAATTTCTTCTGATGGCTGATAGATCAGTACTACATTATAAATAAGCTCCTCGATGTGTTCAGTTATAAAGTCGGTCAACCCTAAAAGCATCGCCATATGTCCGTCATGACCACATGCATGCATGTACCCTTCATGCTTAGAAGCAAAAGAGAGATTTGTTTCTTCTTTGACTGGCAGTGCATCGATATCTGTTCGAAAAGCAATCGTTTCTTCTTGTTGATTATCAAAATAAAGAAGCAGTCCTGTTTCGCCGATTTCATGGATAACGGCTCCACTATTTTTTACTTGTTCATATAAATATTTTTTTGTTTTGAATTCATGAAATCCGATTTCAGGAATTTGATGGAGTGCCATTCGATATTCTTTCAGCATCCGTATTCACCATCCCTTCATAGATACCCTTCACTACGGTTTCATACTGATCATTCGGTACACCGATGATTAGATTCAACTCCTGTGCTCCTTGTGATAAGATCGATGTGCGAATTTCTAATTTATTCAATATCGATAACACTTTTCCAGATAAACCGATCAATTCTTTATGCGGTCCGCCAACGACAGAGATCAAAGCTAAGTCTTCGATAACGACGATTTCTTCCACGCCAAGTGTTTCTTTTAATTCTTTTGTGATGAGAAATAATTTATCGGCAATCGCTTCTGCTGAGACGATCACTCCGATATTGTCGATCCCTGAAGGAATATGTTCGATTGATATCTCATGTTTAGCAAAAATGCTCATTGCTTTCCAGATAAACCCGATTTCATCGGACATATGACGTTTGAATAAAGTGATCGAAAGAAAATCCTTGCGTCCAGCTATTCCTGTCAATCCATTTTCCTTTTCCACTTCGTGATTCGATATTTTTGTTCCTTGAGCGAAAGGATCATTGGTATTTTTTATTTGGATGGGGATATCCGCCTCTTGAACTGGGAAAACAGCTGCTTCATGAAGAACATTAGCCCCCATATAAGCCATCTCTCTCAGTTCTCTAAAAGAGATTTCCTCGATGATTTTAGGATGATCGATGATTCGCGGATCAGCCATCATGATTCCTGAAACGTCTGTCCAATTCTCATAACTCGCCGCTTGTAGCATCTTCGCCAGTAACGCGCCAGTAATGTCGCTTCCCCCACGTCCCAATAATTTTTCTTTGCCTGCAGGGTTTGCCCCGTAAAATCCTGGAACAACCATTTTCGGATATCTTTTAAATGCTTTTGTGATTTCCTGTGCTGTTTTTTCCTCATCGATTTTTCCATCATAGTCAAAGAACAGCAGGTCCTTTGCATCAATGAACTGGTAACCAAGATACTCAGCCATCAGTCGAGCAGTCAGATATTCACCTCTGCTTACTAAATAATCTTCAGTTATCTTTTCATCTTCCAGTTGTTTTTGTATGCGTGCCAGTTCCTCTTCCATAGGTAACTGCAGGTCAAGAAGGTCTCTTACTTGAATGAAACGTTCACAGATCCTTTCCCAAAGGGGTGTCCAATCAACATGATGCTGAAGGTAGGCATAAATCAAATAAAGTAAGTCTGTTACTTTGTCATCATCTGATGTACGTTTGCCTAAAGCAGAAACAACGATCACTTGACGATTGGGATCTGAAAGAACAATTGTACGGACTTTTTTGAATTGTTCTTCATGAGACATCGATGTTCCGCCGAATTTTGCTATTTTCAGCGTATTACTCATCTTGCCACCTCCGCTATTTTCTGCATTAAAGCTGCAGCAATCTGTACGGCATTCGCAGCGGCTCCTTTGCGTATGTTATCGGCAGTTGTATAGAACAACAGTCCGTTCTCTAAAGAGGTGTCTTTTCTGATCCTCCCAGCATAAACCGTATCTGTTCCTCTAGCAAGAATGCTCGTTGGATATTTATGTGCTGCTAGATCATCTTCTAATTGGATTCCTGGAAACTGACTGAGACACTCTTTAACTTCTTCAATCGTAAACTCTTTTTGCAACTGAACGGCCACCGAGACTCCGTGTCCATTCTCGATTGGCACACGTACACAGGTTGCTGATACTGGCAAATCAGGCTGATGCAGAATCTTACGGGTCTCATTTATCATTTTCTGTTCTTCTTTGGTATAACCATTTTCCAAAGGCTGATCGATTTCTGGAATCACCGTTTGACTAATATTATACGGATACAAAGCTGGTTCCTCGTCATTTTGCGTGCGATAAAGATCTTGGATACCTTTTTGTCCAGAACCAGAAACTGCTTGATAGGTCGAATAATTGACTCGTTGGATTCCAAAGGTTTCTTGTAAAGCTTTAAGCGGTAGTACCGCTTGAATCGTTGAACAATTTGGATTCGCAATCAGCCGATTCAATGTATAGTCTTCCAGATTAACCTCTGGAACGATCAATGGAACATCCGAATCTTCTCGCCATGCCGAGGAATTATCTATAACAAATAATCCTTGACTTCTTGCGATTGGCGCAAACTCTTTGGATACAGAAGCACCTGCAGAAAATAGCGCTAAATCATATCCTTCAAATGAAGTTTCTGTCAATTCCTGTACAGTGTGTTTCTTCCCCTTGAATACACAAACTTTGCCAGCTGAACGTTTTGACGCTAATAATTTCAATCGTCCTACTGGAAAATCATATTCTTCTAACACTTTGAGCATCGTTTGTCCGACTAATCCGGTTGCCCCCACAATACAGGTATCTATTTCGCGCATTTTTCTCCATCTCCTCTATAATTCGCGTAACGCAGCAATCAATGCTGTATTTTCTTTTGTCTGATCATCACTTATTTTCAAGACACGTGCCGGTATTCCACCGACAACAGTGCCTGCTGCCACATCTTCTAAAACCACTGCTCCTGCTGCCACGACTGCATCTTTTCCGATATGGACACCTTCAACAATCACTGCATTCGCACCTATCAGTACGCCGTCTTCTACGATAACCGGTTTAGCCGATGCGGGTTCGATTACACCCGCTAAGACAGCTCCTGCACCAATATGGCAGTTTTTGCCCACTGTCGCTCGTCCACCTAAGACAGCACCCATATCAATCATCGTGTTTTCACCGATTACTGCACCGATATTGATAATCGCTCCCATCATGATCACGGCATTGTTGCCGATGGACACTTGATCTCTGATAATAGCACCTGGTTCGATACGGGCATTGATTTTTTTGATATCCAGCAAAGGAACTGCACTGTATCTTGCAGCAGTTTCGATTTCGATTTCAATGATTTTTTCCGCTTCAGCTTCTAAAACCGGAGCAATCGACTCGTAGTCACCAAAAACAACGAAGCTGTTTCCTTCACCAAAAACTTTGCTGTCTTTAAATTTGATTGGCTCGGTTACATTCAGATAGACTTTCACAGGCGTCTTTTTAGATGCCGTTTGAATGTAGCGGATGATTTCTTGAGCTTCCACGTTTCTTACACCCCTTTATCCATTAATAAATCTTCTAATTTGTAATAACCTGGTGGCTGATTTTTCAACCAGTCCGCTGCTTCTACTGCACCTGCAGCAAAGATTCGATTAGAAAAAGATTCATGTTTGACCGTAAATACTTCATCGGGAGCTGCAAACATTACCTCATGTTCACCAGGTAAAGAACCTGCACGAATACTGTGTACACCAATTTGATTTTCTTCTCTTTTTTGTCCTTGCCAGTTGTATACAGGCTGAAGCTTTTGTACTTCTTGGATTGTTTGAAGAAGCATATTCGCGGTACCAGATGGTGCATCTTTTTTACGACTATGATGTTTTTCAATCAGTTCGATCTGCCAGCCTTGCAACATTGCAGCTGCTTGCTTGATCAGTTGGTTCATCACCATGATGCCTAACGAAAAATTAGCACTATACATCACAGGTACCTGCTTGGCATGTTCTTCCATTTCTTGGAACTGTGATTGTGTATAACCTGTCGTGCCAATGACTAACGGAAGTTGATAAGACAAGCTATACGAAAGGATCATCTCTAAATTATCTGGATGAGAAAAATCAATAAGCAGTTCTGGCAGTTCCGTAAAAGCAAGTGTAGTTGCTTCTTTAGGTGCCGTCCGTAAAAGAAGGACCGTGTCTCCTCTTTCTTGTGCAACTTCTTCGACTCTATTCCCCATCTGTCCACTGCCGATCAGTCCGATTTTCATTTTTCAACCGTCCTTTCCCTTAGCAAAAGCTGAGCTAATTGTTTCTTTTTCTCTTTCGAAAGGGACACTAAAGGCAGGCGTAGAGGTCCTGAAGGTAAATTTAATAATGACATAGCTGCTTTGACAGGAATAGGATTGGTCTCACTGAACAAGGCATGGATCAGCTCAAGTGCATTTAATTGTTTTTCTTTTGCTTGCTGCCATCTTCCGTCCATCGTATCTTTTACTAACTCATGGACTATTTTAGGCTGGATATTTGCCCATACACTGATTACACCGCTCCCTCCTACACTCATTACTGGCAGGATCAAATCATCATTTCCGCTGTAAAGGCTGAATTTTTCGCTAATCAATCGAGCGGCATCCATCACATAAGCCATATCTCCTGAGGCTTCTTTCAAACCAATGATATTAGGATGTTCTGCTAAATCTACTAGTACATGGATTGGAATCGACATGCCTGTTCTAGAAGGGACATTATATAAAATAAGCGGAATTGGTGAAGCTTCTGCAATTGCTGTGAAATGAGCAGCTAATCCTGTATCACTTGTTTTGTTGTAGTAAGGAGTGATGACCAAAAGTGCATCTGCGCCCAAAGAAGCAAAATGCTTCGCTTTTTCAATCGTTTCTTTCGTATTATTCGTTCCAGCTCCTGCAATCACCGGCACACGGCCAGCCACTTTCTTTACTGTCAGTTGAAGGATCTTCTCCTCCTCAGATTGTGTGAGTGTAGAAGATTCTCCTGTTGTACCCAAAACTAATAATCCGTCTGTTTGTTCATCTAAATGGAATTGGATCAATTTTTCCAAACCAGCATAATCTACTGATCCCTCTTCATTCATCGGCGTGATCAGCGCCACGATCGAACCTTTTATCATCTTCATTCCTCCAATATTCTTGTCCATTCATGAACTGCTGGACCAGCCATTTGTATCGTATCCTCACCAGAGATCATCAAGTCTCCTTGTTCCAAGTGAACGACTACCTGATCTGCTGAAATCTTCCCAGTTTCCTTCGCAACCGCATAAGAGGCACAGCAACCTGTACCGCAAGCAAGTGTCCAACCTACTCCTCTTTCATAGGTACGGACGGTCAATTCTTGTTCATTGACTACTTCTACAAAGTTGACATTGGTTTTTTCTTTGAATAAAGGATGATGACAGATCAGTTCGCCTCTTTTTTTCCAAACTTCCTCACGCGCATTTTCAACAAAAACAACGGTATGGATCGTCCCTAAAAATAAACTAGTGATCGTTACTTTTTCGCCACCAATTTCTATTTCCTGGTTTTTTATTGGATAAGATTGTGCAGCTTTGATTTTTTCTGGAGAATCATCTGGCACTCCCATATCTACGCTGCAATAAAAAGGTGAGGGATCCAACACCGTAATTTTTCTTGTGCCTGCTAACGTCTCTACGTTGAATTCCTGTTCATCCATCCTATTTTGATCATTCACATATCGAGCAAAACAGCGAATACCATTTCCGCACATAGGGGCACGGCTACCATCTTTGTTGTAATAGATCATTTCCAACGGATCGGTTTTTACGGCGATCAATCCGTCTGTGTCATATTTTTCTTTTGCGCATAAAGAAGCGGCTAATTGAATATAATCCGTATCCTCTGTGTAATCTAATAAGATAAAATCATTTCCACAGCCATTATATTTATGAAGGATCATAAGAAACTTCCCCCCTTAGTAGATCAGAAAATGCTTGTCTGCGAACAACCAGTCTCGATTGACCATTATTGACAAAAACAACTGCTGGTCGTGTCGCTCGATTGTAGTTGCTGCTCATCGAGTATCCGTAAGCCCCCGTGGAATAAACAGCTAAAAGATCACCTGATTTTGCTTTCGGCAAATAAGTTTCTTTGATTACCACATCTCCTGATTCACACATTTTTCCTGCAATCGTCACTTTTTCTGTTTTTTCTTCCGACAGTTTTTCTGCTAAATCACAATCGTATGCTGCCTGATACAGAGCTGGGCGGATATTATCTGTCATCCCGCCATCTACAAAGTAATATTTTTTATGTGGTGTCTTTTTGATGAAGCCAATCGTGTATAGTGTTGTACCAGCTTCCCCAACAATACTTCTTCCTGGTTCGATCAGTAGTTGACGAATCGTCAGTTTTCGTTTGTCCAAAGCTTCTTCCGTATATTCAATCAGCTTTTTTAGTGCCTCTTCGATTGGGATTGGCTGATCATTTTGTGTATAACGAATCCCGAATCCTCCCCCGAGATTCAAGGAAAGTGGTTGCTCAAAATCGGTTAAGTAACTCGTCAATTTGTCGATTTCAGCTAGCCAAGCAGTAACATCAAAAATTTGTGACCCAATATGGGCATGAAAACCTTCTAACTCTAGATAACTGCTTTCTTTTATCAATTGGAGAGCTTGCTGACACTCTTTACTTTCATAGCTCATGCCGAATTTTGAATCAATATGTGCAGTGACGATATATTCATGAGTATGGGCTTCTACACCGACATTCAACCGAAGCATGACATCGACTTTTTTAGAATAGCGTTGGCTTAATTCTTCTAATAACTCGACTTCCATCAAGTTATCGGCAACAACATGCAACAACTCATTTTCAAGTGCATAGATCAGTTCTTCTGGGGTCTTGTTATTACCATGGAAATAAATAGCATCTCTAGGAAAATCAGCTTGCAAAGCGGTATAGATTTCCCCACCGCTGACAACATCCAGCCCAAATCCATATTCATGGACTAAACGTAGCATCTCAATCGTTTGGAATGCTTTAGAGGCGTAAAGCACTTTTGTATCAAAATGCTTCGATACAAAGCCTCGCTTGAATGACAGCATCGTTTGTCTCATCTTTTCTTCGTCATACACATACAGAGGTGTCTGATACTTTTCTGCTAATGTGCTTGCTGTGACTCCGCCAATTATCAATTCTGTCATTTTTTCATTCCTCTTTTCACATTTTTTCCGTTTTTATTGGAATTTCATTTGATAAAGATTTGAATTTTATTGGAATAATATTATACAAAATTTTCTGAATTGTCTAGTATATTTCGAAACATTTTTTTAAAACAAAAATAAAAAAGGGTACAAAAAATAAAATATCCGAACCATCAGAAGAATATTTCTGCATATAAGCAGAGGTTTATCGCTGTTTAGCGATGATAAACCCTTTTTACTTCCATATCGTTCGGATATCTTAAATTTATGAGTTATTTCAACTATTTTCACGGTTCCATGATATTGAAATAGTTGTTTGTATCTGCTTTAAAAAGCATGGACCAGTTTCGTGGTTCACCCGAGGAATCAAGCATTTGCTGGAGGAATGTTAATCTTTTTCCTTCATAAATGAGCGTGACCTCCTCTTTGTCTGAAGAAATAGGATAATAAGTCAAAATTCCTTGCCAGTAATCGATGAAATAAGTCGTTGTCAATGAATGGATTTGACCATTTGAAAGTTGCCAATCATCTGTGAACTTTACCATGCCCGTCTGTTGTTTTTTGGTCGAAATAGTATGGATGCTTAAATAATCCAGCAACATTTCTCCATTCATCTGTGCCGATAACTCTGACGAATCAGCCGATTCAATTGAAAACAAGTCCACATCTTCCTTTAATTCCAGTGCTCCAGTCAAGTACTCATTTCGCCAAGCCCCAGATTCCGATTGATACCCCAATTGTGTCAACGATCGTCGGCAAAGCGCTCTTGCTTCTTTATTTTCAGGATCTGCGTAAATGACCAAATTCGTAACTTTTGCCGCCCATTGATAATTTCCTTTTTCATAATCTTCATGTGCTTTTTCTAAGATGGCCTCTGCTCCACCCATGTACTTTACCATTTGTTTCGCTTCCTGTTCAGGAGGAAGCGGATTTAAATTCACCGGATTTGAATCATACCAACCGATATACTTTTGATAAACCGCCTTGCTATTATGAGCAATCGTTCCGTAATATGGTCTTAGATACCACTGGTTTATCAGCTCTTCTGGCAAAGCGACTTGTTCTGCTAATTCATTTATGGTATACCCGGCATTGACAGCTTTAAGTGATTCATCATGAATTCCTTTATATAACCGTGCTTGGTCTAGTAAATACCTGTTAATAGCATCTGGTTCCTCCTCAGTGGCGTACCGCGGCCAAGTATGCGCATGGAACAATACTTTTGCTTTTGGTCCATAGCGCCGTTGTGCCTCGATAAGGTATCTTGTCCAGCTTTTTCCATCTCGTATCTGTGCCCCTCGCAGAGTATAAAGATTATGCATCGTACAAGTGCAGTTTTCTGCCATCCAAAGCGCTTGATATGCTGGAATATACGTATTCATTTCGGCAGGGGCTTCTGTGCCAGGGGTCAATTGGAAATCCAGATGTAAGCCATCGATAGCGATTATTTTATTTTCAGTGATCTCACAAGTAGGAAGCTCAAAACTGATCGTGCCGGTAGATTGTCCTTGTCCAATCCCAACAGATAAGGAACCAAATGGGCTTTTTTCTAAGGAAGAGCCATATTGAAAGACTGCTCTTCTTCCCATGGCCTTCCCTACCATAAGGTTCTCAGAAATAGCAGCTTCCGTAAATCCTTCAGGTACATAAATCGGAACAGAAGGATCTACGTTGAAGTCTTTAAACAAACCGCGTATGCCACCAAAATGATCGACATGGGAATGACTGATAATGATTCCTGCAAGATTCCCCTCCACTTCTGGATACCCGTTTTCATTAAACCAGCAATCCGCAAACTCAATCGCTGCTCTTGAACATTCGATACTCATCAATGTATCAAAGACAATCCATTTATTGTTTGGAGTAAGAACCAGTGTGAGGTTGGCCATATCAAATCCCCGTAACTGAAAGATTTGCTCAGTGACACGAAAGAGACCCGTTTGATGGTTACATCGCGCATTTTCCCAAAGACTTGGATTCGCACAGTTTGGACATTCCTCTTCTAAAAATGCATAAGCTTTCTGGCTCCATATAACTTTTCCGTCTTGAATAATCTCTAAATGGTTAAAGGGAGCGACACAATTCTGGCTAGCTAACATAAGTTCATGATTATCCGCAAAGTTCAATTGTTTTTTTACGTTGTTATTTTCTTTCTGTGTCTCTTTCGTCGTATGCTTCTCCATTATTCAGCCTCCGTTTTCTCTTTTTAAACTAATTTAATTATAATATCATTTTAATATAAAGAGAAAGAAAACGCTGTCTTGGTTATACAAGCAGTAGGTAAACAAAAGGAAACATGGCAATTTGAAACTATTTCAAATATTTATAGGCTTCGATGATCTCTTCGTACTTTTCTTTCGCATTTTCTTCTACGGATTTATCTGGATGATACTTCATGACTTTTTGTCGATAGGCATGTTTGATCTCTTCTTTTGTTGCTTGTTCATCTACACCTAAGATCAGCCTAAAATAAGCTTCCAGTTCAAAAGGCTCATTGATTACTAAAGAAGTTTTTTCGTTGTTCCTATTTTGATTAGATGATTGTTGCGTATGCTCAGAAGTATCTTTCTTTTCATTTTTTTCTTTGAGTAAAAAAGTGAATAAATACGTACACTTACGAAAATACTTATTCAAAGAATGATAAACAACTAAACGGATACCAATTGCTACGAGAGAGATCGGAACTGTCAGCAAAATATTCCAAATCAAAGCTAATTGAAAAATAACATTTAATAAATAAAAAACAGTAACTATCGTCATACATGATCCTATGATCTGCAATGGATAAATACCATAAAATTGTAATAGACTAGACAACAGCAGGTAACTCAGTGGAATGCTTAAAAGAATAAATAATTTTACAGATAGATGCGCTTCTGTAAATCGTTGAAAATAATGGATGATAGGCTGAAAAAATTCCAATAATTCAATATATCGCCCACCTATTTCATTCGGAAGGAACATCGAAAACAAAACAACAATTATGTACAAAGCCACTTCTGGAAATGCAAGCGTTACAATTATTGCCCACAACAAAAAAATCAAAAGATAAAAAAACAGTAATAGGATGAATCCCATAAAGATTCCTCTCTTTCAAAATATTCGACAGATCACATCTTTCAATTAAATTGTATTTCAAAGTGTAAATAAAACAAATACTTTTTTATTTTTCAATCGGCTGATTCTACAAAAAACCTCTTGAAAGGCAGATCGGATGATCCACTTTTCAAGAGGCCAAGCTATGTTTTTCAACTTCTTATCAATTCGTCAGCTCATTATTTTGACGCACGTTTTACATAAGAACCTTCTGCTGTATTGATTTCCAATAATTCATCTGTTTCGATGAAGTCAGGAACATTGACCACTAAGCCAGTTTCCATTGTCGCTGGTTTACCTGAACCAGTAACTGTTGCACCTTTGATTGAAGGTTGTGTTTCCACGACACGCAACACGACAGTTGTTGGTAATTGAACACCGATAACTTCGCTACCGAAGAATTGGATTTTTACTTCCATGTTTTCTAGAATATATTTCATTTCTTCTTCTACTGTTTCTACAGGAATTTCATATTGTTCATATGTTTCCAAATCCATGAAGAAAGCTGTATCGTCCATCGTGTACAAATATTGCACAGGTTTTGTGTCGATATGTGCTTTTTCAAATTTTTCTTCTGGTCTGAATGTTGTGTCGTATGTTGCGCCTGAACGGACATCTTTCAGTTTCATACGCATAACTGTATTTCCTTTACCAGGTTTATGGTGGCTTGCATCCAGAACTTTAATCAATTTACCGTCTTGAACGAATGTCATACCGGCTCTTAAATCACTTGCTGAGATCATTATTTTTGCTCCTTCTTTTCTTTATCATAATCAACTTTATTGTATCAGACAACCGGTCAGAAAACTAGAGTATTCTCTATCTTTTAAGGTTTCATGACTATTTGTCAAAAAAAATAAACACGGGTAAACGATACTATCGAAAATTTTTTCCTTTCAAGCCTTTGACTTTTATTTTTTTTCATGCTATCGTTAATAAAAATTTTACTTGGAGGGATACACATGACAGTCAGCAACCAAAAACAATTGAATCGTTGCTGTTGTATGGTGCGTAAAAGCAGCATACTATTTGTCATGTCTATTAATTGCCCTTCATAGAATGAGTACCAGATAACTTACCTTTTTGTCTACTCAATTTTTCTCTATGTCTTTCAAGGAGCTGATTTAATAGTCAGCTCCTTTTTTTATTATCTTTTTTAGGAGGTCCATATGATTATCTCGACAATTACAGAAGCTATTGGTTCTACACCGCTTTATCGCTTTGACAATCAGCACTATTCTATGCCTAAAGGTTCTGCTATTTATGCAAAACTGGAATATTTAAATCCAGGAGGAAGTATCAAAGATCGATTGGGCAGTTATTTGATCAAAGAAGGACTTGCCCAAGGAAAAATCAATGAAAAAACGACGATCATCGAACCGACTGCCGGAAACACAGGGATTGGGATTGCTCTGGCCGCACTCACACATCGGTTAAGAACGATTTTTGTTGTTCCAGAGAAGTTCAGCTTAGAAAAACAACAATTGATGAAAGCATTGGGAGCAAAGATCATCCATTCTCCTAGTGAGAAAGGAATCGTTGGTGCCATCAGCAAAAGTAAAAAACTTGCAGAAGAGATATCAAACAGCTATCTGCCTCTTCAATTTGAAAATAAAGATAATCCCGCTGCTTACTATCATACGTTAGGACCAGAAATCTTTCATGAAACCAAAGAAGATATCCATAGTTTTGTGGCAGGGATCGGTAGCGGTGGAACCTTTGCTGGAACTTCTACCTTTTTGAAAGAAAAATATCCCGACATTCGAATAATCGGTGTAGAACCAGAGGGCTCTGTGTTAAATGGCGGAGATCCAGCCCCTCATGAAATTGAGGGTATCGGTGTAGAATTCATTCCGCCGTTTCTTTCTCCCCTTTCAATCAATCAGATCGAAACAATCTCTGATGTAGAAGGGTTTAACTATACTAGGCAATTAGCACGAGAACAAGGACTATTAGTCGGGAGTTCAAGTGGTGCGGCTTTTGCAGCAGCATTAAGAGAAATTCGTCGTTTACCACCTGGTCATCGTGTCGTTACGATTTTTCCAGACGCAGCAGACCGCTATTTATCAAAAAACATTTACTTATAGGAGGAAAGAAACATGCACATTCAAACAAAATTGATCCACGGAGGCATCAGTGAAGATCCCACAACAGGAGCTGTCAGTGTACCTATTTATCAAACATCCACTTATCGGCAAGATGGAGTCGGTCATCCTAAACAATATGAATATTCAAGATCTGGTAATCCTACTCGTTTTGCATTGGAAGAACTGATTGCTGATTTGGAAGGGGGTGTTCGAGGATTCGCTTTTTCTTCTGGTCTTTCTGGGATTCATGCCGTTTTTTCTCTTTTTGAAGCTGGCGATCATATCTTATTAGGAGATGATGTCTATGGAGGAACATTCCGTCTATTTGACAAGGTTCTTACTAAAAATGGTCTCGAGTACACGATCATAGATACGAGCAATCTTGATAAAATAGAACAATCCATCCAACCCAATACAAAAGCACTTTATCTTGAAACACCTAGCAATCCGCTTCTAAAGATTACTGATTTAGAAAAAAGTGCCACTCTGGCTCATCGACATGGATTGATAGTTATTGCTGACAACACATTTGCTACTCCTTATTTTCAAAGACCATTAGATCTTGGTTCTGATATCGTTGTCCACAGCGGCACCAAATATCTAGGCGGACACAGCGATGTAGTAGCTGGTCTAGTGACTACTAGACATAAAGAGCTGGCTGAGCAGATCGGATTTTATCAAAATGCTATCGGTGCCGTTCTTGGTCCTCAAGATAGCTGGTTACTTCAGCGTGGAATCAAGACTCTAAGTGTTCGTATGGAGGAACATCAAAAAAATGCTTTTGCAGTAGCTGATTTTCTTTTCTCTCATCCAGCAGTAGAAAAGGTCTACTATCCAGGATTACCCGATCATGAACTTTATGGAATTGCTAAGCAACAAATGAGTGGCTTTAGCGGAATGGTTTCTTTTACTTTAAAAAATGAAGCAACTGCTATTCCTTTTGTTGAATCTCTCCAACTATTTACTTTAGCAGAAAGTTTAGGTGGCGTAGAAAGTTTAGTAGAAATTCCCTCTGTCATGACTCATGCGTCTATTCCAAAAGAAAAACGTGAAGAGGCTGGCATAAAGGACGGCTTGATCCGTCTTTCTGTAGGAATTGAGTATGGTCAGGATCTCATAAACGATTTAGCTCAGGCATTTGACACAATCAAGAACTAGAAAGTCCGCATAAACGGTTTAGCAGAAAAATCTAAAAAATATTTCAGATTGCTACACCTTGGAAACGATAAGTGTTAGAATCAAGTAGAAAGACGTTTTTGTAAATTTCACTAAATAATTCTTTAGTGGAAAACATCAAAACAAATGAACAAATAGATAGGAGTCTTATAAATGAGAATGAATGTCGAAAGTTTTAATCTTGACCATACAAAAGTCAAAGCACCTTATGTACGTGTAGCCGATCGAAAAACAGGTGCACATGGCGATGTCATCATTAAATACGACGTCCGCTTTAAACAACCAAATAAAGAACACATGGATATGCCAAGTCTGCATTCATTGGAACACTTGACTGCTGAACTAATCCGTAATCATGCAGATTATATCGTAGACTGGTCACCAATGGGATGCCAAACAGGATTTTACTTGACTGTATTGAATCATGAAAGTTACGAAGATATTTTAGATGTTCTGGAAGCAACAATGAAAGATGTCCTTGAAGCTACTGAAGTACCAGCAAGCAATGAAACACAATGCGGCTGGGCTGCTAGCCATACATTAGAAGGTGCACAAGCCTTAGCTCGTGAATTTTTAGCAAAACGCGATGAATGGTCTGAAGTAGAAGCATAGTTTCTAAAAGAACGTAAAGGTGAGAAGCAATAAAGCTATCTTATCTTCGTAGTCGTTTTATTAACTATTTATTGTCTGAAAAGAGTACTAAACGAGAAAACAAATAGCTAGTTTTCAGTTTAGCACTCTTTTTATCATATAATAGAAAGGAGAAAATTTTATGTCTATCTATAATTTTGAAGTTGCTTTAGAAGACGGCACAGTTTATTCATTGGAAAAATATGCCGGCAAACCAATAATCATCGTCAATACTGCAACAAAATGCGGCCTAGCACCGCAATTCGAGCAATTAGAAAAACTTTATCAAACTTATCAGTCACAAGGTTTGGTTATATTAGGCTTTCCTTCGAATCAATTTAAACAAGAACTAGCTTCAGCGACTGAAGCCGCAGAAGCTTGTAAAGCCACTTATGGCGTTACCTTCCCTATGCATCAATTGATTGATGTAAATGGAGAAAATACAGATCCTCTTTTTACTTATCTTAAAAATGAAGCTCCTGGTACGGTCACTAAAGCCATAAAATGGAATTTCACTAAATTTTTGATTGATCGAAATGGAATAGTAATTGAACGATTTGCACCACAAACTTCTCCATTGAAAATGACTACTGCAATTGAATCCGTTCTTTAACTTAATAAAAATAAAAAAAGATGAACTATTTCTAGTTCATCT
>NZ_KV817720.1:0-11201 GCF_001814765.1 Enterococcus sp. HMSC061C05 | reverse complement strand
AGGTCAAAACGCTGATTTCACAACCTCTTTGTGCGTTTCATAAGTAAATGATTATTTTACTTTATAGTCACGAGTTTTTTCAATGGATCTGTCCCGAATTTTTTTTCTTGATAAAGCAGGATTTCCGCACACGCACGACTATCTTCCAATGCATCATGATGATGATCTAATTGGATGTTCAAATTTTCGCACACAGTGTTCAATCGATGATTTGGAAATTCAGGAAACAAGCGACGACTGCTTTTCACTGTACATAAAGAAAGATAATTAGGCTGTTCGAGGTGGTAATAATCTAAACAACCTGCTAAGACCTTTGTATCAAAAGCAGCATTATGTGCAACGACTAAACGATTTTTTTGAAAATATGGCTGGATAGTTTGCCAGACTTCTGGAAATTTCGGCGCATTGCGTACGTCTTCTTGATGGATTCCGTGAATTTGGACGTTTCGCCAGAAAAAAGGAGTTTCAGGCTGTATCAATGTATAGAATTCATCGACGATTTGGCTGTTTTTTACCATGACTAACGCAAGAGAACAAGCGCTATAAGGCTGATGATTGGCAGTTTCAAAATCCATGGCAACAAAATTCATTTCTGTAAAACCTCCTTGGGAAATTACTGTAACATACTTTTGAAAAAAACAAATAGTTTTAACAAAAAACATAGGATTTTTTATGTAGTTTTTGTAGAGAAAAGCTATTTTTTGAACTCATTCCTTGCGACTCGGAGTTAGACGAGAGGATCATGACTTCTCGGTATCAGCCAGAAAACGGCAAATATGAGGAACTATTTTGCCGTTTTCTTTCTCTAATACTCAGGTCAGGACATTGATTTCACAACCTCTTGATAAACGGTGTTCAAAAGCCAGTTTCTCGGTATTAAGCCAAATTTATGCAAAAATGTGGAAAGCCATTTTCACAAAATTTTTCTTCATACTCGAAACTAAACAGCTTTTTCACAACCTCTTTATTTCAAATCTAATTCTACTGGACAATGGTCACTGCCCATAATGTCCGTATGGATCTTTGCATCAGCCAGTCTTGGCGCTAAATCTTTGCTCGTCAAAAAGTAATCGATCCGCCAACCAGCATTGTTTTTTCTTGAATTGAATCGGTAATTCCACCAAGAGTAAACACCTTCTTGAGTTGGATAAAAATAACGAAATGTATCGATAAACCCGTTATCCAACAGTCGAGAAAGAGCCGCTCTTTCTTCTGGAGTGAATCCAGCATTTTTTTGATTCGTTTTCCAGTTTTTCAAATCGATCGTTTGATGCGCGACGTTTAGATCCCCGCAAACGATGACTGGTTTTTGTTTCTTTAGATTTTCCAAATAATTATAAAAGGCTTCTTCCCATTCTAATCGGTAATCTAAACGTTTCAATTCACTTTGAGAATTTGGCGTATAACAAGTTACAAGAAAGAAATCGGAATATTCCAAAGTGATCAGACGGCCTTCTGTGTCGTGGATATCGATACCCATTCCGTAAGTGGCATTCAATGCAGGTTCTTTAGCAAAAATGGCTGTACCAGAATAGCCTTTTCGTTCTGCATAATTCCAATATTGATAATAACCAGGAAGATCTAAATCGATCTGTCCTGCTTGGAGCTTTGTTTCCTGCAAACAGAAAAAATCGGCGTCTAACTCATGAAAAACTTCTAAAAAATTTTTATTTACGATGGCACGAAGCCCGTTCACGTTCCAAGAGATAAATTTCAATAAAAGCACACTCCTTCGAATTAAATTCCTTACCTTTGCGATACTATTGTACCTCATTTTAGTAAAAAATGGTGTAAGATGAAAGTAACTAAATGATCCAGGAGGAAAGTCGATGAAGATTGGTGTAATCGGTGTAGGGAATATTGCAGAAAAAGCATATTTACCAACTTATGCGAAAAAACAAGGAACAGTTGATTTTTATTTTGCAACACGAAATAAAGAAACAAAAGAAAGAATCCAAAAAGAATATGGGTTCCAACATCTATATGAAACGATCGATGAGCTCTTAGAAGAAAAAATCGAAGCATGCATGATCCACGCAGCAACAAAAGTACATTATGAGCTAGCAAAAAGATGTCTGGAAAATGGTATCCATGTTTATATTGACAAACCGTTGAGTGTCCATCTAAACGAAGTGCGTGAATTGCAAGAATTGGCTGATAAGAACCAAGTGATCTTGATGGTCGGTTTTAACCGACGCTTTGCTCCTATGGTAGAAGAATTGAAACGTATCCCAGAGAAGCGGCTGATCCAACTGCAAAAAAATCGAATAGCGGCAAAAGAGACGACAGAATTCGTCCTTTATGATTTATTTTTACATCTCATTGATACAGCGGTGTATTTATTGGATGAACCCATTTTGAGAACAAAATATCAGATAAGAGAAACAAAGGAATATTTGGAATATGCCATTTTACAATTAGAAACACAAAATCAAACGGCTATATTAACGATGGATTTGGCAAGCGGTGCTAATACAGAAAAATATCAAGTAACAAGTAAGAACGGTACTTATGAAGTAAGCGACCTGACCCAGCTTGTCATTCAAGATGCTGATGGAAAAAAGGTGAAAGAATTTGGCGACTGGACGAACACGCTAGTCAAACGCGGGTTTGAGCCAATGGTAGAGGCCTTCTTATCTCAGTTTCGTTCAGGTAAACGGGAAGCAGAACTGCTTAAACAGCAAGAAGTTGTAAGAAGTCATGAATTATGCGAGGAAGTGCTTAAAGAGCACTACCGTCATCAACTTTGAACAAGACTGGCAAGATTGTATTAAGCGTGATAGAATAATGGGGACGTTTGAGAAAAGAAAGGAAAATCCTCAGTGAATAAAGAAGAAATAGTTGAAAGCTTAGCCACGATCACTTTATTGTTTGATGAACCATTGATGAACTATACGTTTACGAAAACAGGCGGACCAGCTGATGTCCTTGCATTCCCGAAAAAGCAAGAAGAAGTAAAGCAAATCATCGATTATTGCCGAATCCATGATATACCTTGGATGGTACTAGGAAACGCAAGCAATCTGATCGTTCAAGATGGCGGAATCCGCGGTGTAGTCATCATGCTGACTGAAATGAAACAGATTCATGTCAAAGGAACGATGGTCATTGCGGAAGCAGGTGCCTCACTGATTGATACGACTTATGCAGCTTTGGCCGAATCATTGACTGGATTTGAATTTGCTTGCGGCATCCCGGGAAGTGTCGGTGGAGCGGTTTATATGAATGCAGGTGCGTATGGCGGAGAGATCAAAGATGTTTTTGCTGAAGTGGATCTTTTGCTTGAAGATGGAACATTGAAAACTTTGACAAAAGAAGAAATGGTATTTTCTTATCGTCACAGTAAAGTCCAAGAACTACGTGCTATCGTATTGGAAGCTCGATTCAGTTTGCAAACAGGGGATTATGAAGCAATCAAAGCAAGAATGGATGAGTTGACAGAATTGCGTCAATCAAAACAGCCATTAGAATATCCTTCATGCGGCAGTGTCTTTAAGCGCCCAGTAGGACATTATACGGGTCAGCTGATCCAGCAAGCAGGATTGCAAGGTCTGAAATGGGGCGGTGCACAAATCTCTGAAAAACATGCTGGATTCATCGTCAATATCGATCATGCGACAGCGACAGATTACATTGAATTGATTGCGCACATCCAAGAAGTAATCAAAGAAAAATTTGATGTGTCTTTAGAAACAGAAGTGCGGATCATTGGAGAGAAACAAGCACTATCAGAAACAAGCAGAAGTTTAGCGAATTAATAAGTAATTGAATTGCACTTAAAATAAGTAAAAGAGCAGGACGGTGGACGCCCTGCTCTTTTTTGTGGTTGTTTACGCAAATGGTGCAAATCTTGTACATTTTAACACAATAAAACAAAAAATATAGAATATTTTCCCGTAAATTTTTCCATTTTTTGCAATATTCTCAAAAAAAAGATAAAAAATGAGAATAACTGATGAAAAAACAGGTGTAATCCATCATAAAATCAGTATAGGTGAAAAGATGAACTTTCATCTGCATATCAAGTGATTGGTATGAGGCATTTTTTTGAGGTGTAGGATATGAAGTTGGATTACCTTATCGAAGAGGAAGATAGAGAAAAACTGCTGTTAGCCAGATATTTAGAATTTGAGAAAAAGAATTACGTCGTGTTGTCTAAGTTATATGAAACATTAGGTTTATCTAAATTTAAAACAAGAAATTATATCATAGAATTAAATAAAGAATTTTCTGAATTCAAATCAAAGCCAGCGATCCAAATCTCAGAAGAAGGAGAGATTCATGTTGAACGGCTAAATTTGACGGATATTAAAAATTTAAGAAGAATCTACTTTCAACGATCAAAAATTGCTCGACTGTTAACGGAGATCGTAGATTCAAAAGTAACAATTGAAAAATTTGCAGAGAACCATTTTTTAAGCATATCAAGAGCTTATGTAAAAAGAAGAGAATTAGTCTCTTTTCTTGAACAGCATCAAATAAAGTTAAAGAAAAACATATTAGTTGGGGAAGAAATAAACATACGGAACGTATTATTTGGGGTATATTTTGGGGTCTTTAATGGTTTTTCTATGCCATTTAGAGAAAGCGTCATGAATGAAGCAAAAAGTATCGTGCAATATTTTGAATATCTGTTCAATTTAAAGTTGTCTGCCACAAAGCGAATCAAATTCAATTTGCTAACTACTGTTAGTTTGTTGAGGATTTATGGAAATCAACCAATAGGAAAACGTTTCTTTTCAGATGAATACTTTAAGAGCTCAGAAGGAATGAAGATTATTAAGGATTTATCGCATATTTCTTTTCTACATATCCCTAAAGAGCAGATCATTGATGAGATTTCTTATATCATGTTATTTTTGATTACGGAAGAAGAATTTGAATTAGATGGTGCGTTTGGACTTGCGGAAGCTCATTTCCATGATATCCATATGATTAGTCAAAAAATGTCAGTGGAATTGATTGATCAATTACCATTTTCAACTGAAGTTTCTGAAGAAGAAAGACTCCATATACGAAAAGAACTTCGTATGGGGATGATGCATGTCAATCGGAAAAATTGGATATTCGACTTTGAGATGACTAGTTTTACGTCTAAAAAGCAGTTGCAGTTTTTCTTCGAAACGTATCCAATATTCAGTACAGCGATCCAAAATGTCATACAAGATAATAAACGCTATTTCTTGGAAAAAGATGAACGTTTCATGATTCGCTTATTTTATGATTATCTTTTTTTATTGGTCGGTATTTGTCCAGTCTCTTATTTTGAATCACCAATCTATGTCTGTATTGATTTTTCTCAAGGATCTGCCTATACCGATTATATTATTTCTCAAGTGAAGGGATTTAAAAATTACAATATTGTGATTGAAAATCGAATCACTTCCCGTACGGATATTTATTTATCTGATTGTTTGCTTGAAAAATTCAACAAAGAGCAGATAATATGGAAAAATCCGCCGACTCCAGATGACTGGGAATATTTTGGGAATATCATTATCAGAGAAAAAAATAGACATTTAACTGAAAAAATCAGCTAATATTTATGGATGACAACTTTGTCTCACCTATTTATTAGCTGATTTATGTGTTTTTTCAAAGAAAAGATGACTAGATATCAAGTGATATGGCTTGACAAAATTAAAAAGTACATAAGTTATTATTCCGATTTTCTTGAAACAATAAAAAATCAAGAAAAATACTGTCTCAATTGACCATCTTTTTTTGATTTTATCTATATAATAAAATCATCTTATGAAAATTACTACTTCATGCCGAGGCAAGAGTAGGGAGGACTAAGAATAAATGTGTTCAAAAAGACAACCTAAAAAACTAAATAAACACGCTTGCCGTTTAGACAAAGAACGATCGTGTTCTGAAAACCGCTACGTCAAATTTGTGATGCGTACGATGCTGATCAGCTTATCTGTAGGTGTCTATATGAATGTACCCATTCAGGCAACGGCACAAACCATCAAGATCGTACGTACATCTGTCTCTGAGACGACTGATTCCCCTATTACTATTACCCATACTTTCACTGATGTAAGTGGAACACAGCTACTTCCTTCTTTGAATTCCTATAATAAAGTCAGTTATCCTCCAACGATAAACCACTATTGGTTAATTCCTAACAAAACATTATGGACATCAGAAACTGGAAGCAGCGTGCCGCTTTCTGTCTTTTCCGGTATGACTGATCCAACAAAAGGGGATCAGCTAAAACAGATCATTGATAGTTTAAATCATGCTTTGACAGGTGTGAAGGACGGTGGAAGTGCACAAGTCTCTTATGTATATGGAAAAGATTATTCACAGTTCGAAGGGAAGGAAATCGACGTTCTGGCAGGGACAAAAATTTCGATATCAGATCTGGTAGAAAGCTTGAGGAATGCAGATGGAACACAAGGAGATATGTCCAAAGTAATTTCAAACAATGGGAATATCATAGACACGACAAATACAGGAGTATCTACTATTGACTTGTCTTATTTTGATCCAATTGCTTTAAAAACAATGACTGCATCTGCTGTGATTCATGTTCATGCTGATCAAACAGCTGTCAAAGGAAAAGATCTTCATCTAATAACAGGAGAGAATTACGACCCTAAAGCTCTTATCGAATATGTAACAAAAAGCGATGGAACTTCAGGGAATAAAGAAGAAATCAAAATGAGCGGGACAGTAGATCCTGCCACACCGGGAGAATATCCCGTCGTATTAACTTATGTAGACCCTCTTACATCAAAAGCGGTGGAAATAACAGCTGTCGTTTATGTAGAAGCACCTGCTGCTTCATCGACTGTCATCACTCATTTTATTGATCATCAAACGAATAAAGAACTGCAAGCAGAAACACGCATAAGTAGTGTAGAACCTATTCCAGATTTACAACTCCCTGCTGAATTTTCTGATCGAGTACCAAATGTAGATTTGTCGACTTATGAACAAGACGGAAAAGTCACTTCTATTTCTGACTGGATGCAAGCAAACGGTTTAGACAGAAATAGTAACTGGTCGGTGATCCTTGAAGCCCTTCACTCAAAACTGATGAATAATAGGAAGCAATCAGGGGAGGAAATTACCTTCACTTATGTTTATGTACCGGATAATAGTTCATTAGAAGGTCACGTTGTTATTGCTCAGCCAAATGAAAAAATAAGTAAAGAAGAGTTGATCCAATCCGCAACAAACTCCTTAGGTAAACCCGTACCGTTAAAAGATGTAGCGGTTATAATCAACGGAGAACCATTGGAGGATGGTTATTTGACCAAACAAACAGGAGATTTTACGATTATGTATAGTTATCATGATCCGTATTCACTCCAAGAACTCCACGCTCAGTCGCTATTACATGTTTTACCATTAAATAAACAGATAAACCAAAAAGAACAAAAAAAACAAGAAGAAAGCTTGTCAGAAAAAAAACAACAAATGGCTCCTACAGTTTCTCCAACAGGGGAAGTAAAACAAACAAGAAGCCTAGAACCAGCAAGAATATCTATAAAAAGTTCAGAATCTAACAAAACGATAAGGCAAGAAGATCGTTTGATCCCACAAGTTTCTGAATCGGAAAATGAAATGTTAGAGTCTAACATAGAACAACAATTAGAAAAAGAAATTGTTGCTAAACAGCCGGAAGATCAAAATGAATCAGAGAACCACAAGGAAACGAAGAAAAAACGCTTGTCAACTATTGATTCCACCGATGAGCATCTGCAGCCGCAAGTACCACTTCCTAGTCCGGGAACACCCGCACCTGGTGGAGGTGTCCCTTCTTCTTCCGCTTTAGGAGATGTCATGCGGGGGATGGCAGGAACATGGGTATACGCTAATCGAAATGAATTTGACGCAGATGACTGGTTCTGATTCATTCCCCTATCTGTTATAGTCAAATAAGTAGCTGAGTTATCTGTTATTTGGCATAATGGATACGAGGAGGGATAGAAAAATGTTAGATAAAACGTTGCCTTACGCAGAAATCTGGATGACAAGACCACTTCAACTGCCTGTGCCAATGACACCTTTAGCGGAAGGTTTTGAATTTCGAACCTATCAAAAAGGGGACGAATCTGCTTGGTCAGAGATTGAAACTTCCGTTGGGGAATTTCAAACGACAGATGAAGCACTTGAGTATTTTCAAAAAAAATTTGCTCCTTATCCTGAAGAACTTGAAAGAAGGATGTTTTTTGTAGAGACAAAAAATGGAGAAAAAGTAGCAACCTGTACCGCTTGGCGAAAGAAATCAAGAGAGCGAGTGTATCCGGTTTTTCATTGGTTGGCAGTTAAACCAGTTTACCAAGGAAAAGGGCTCGCAAAAGCATTGACTGCTAAAGTCTTACAAGAATTTCCTACTCTCCATACGGATGGACCAATCTATCTTCACACCCAGACATGGAGCCATCAGGCGATTGCTCTTTATAAAAAAATGGGTTTTTCTTTTATTGCTGAAAATCTAGATGGCACACCTAATCCAGACTATGAAAAAGTTATGCAGGTTTTAAGTAAATTAGATAAATAAAAAAATGGTGAAATCAGCTCACAATATTAGAAGAAAAACGGAAAAGTAGTTCTTTCTATCTTACTGTTTTTGAATTCATCCTGTTGGCTAGCTGATGATACGCTATTTATTCGAAAAAGAAGAGGTCGTGACAAAAGTCTTGTCACTGCCTCTTCTCTTATTTCTTTAGTATGTTTATCGTTTGATTTTCTTGGGAATAAAATTCTTGATGAAAGTAAATTTTTGGTAATCATTTCGACTATAAAGGTAACCAAATATACTGAAAACGACTGCTCCAATAAAATTAACAAATAAATCCTTCATAGTATCCATGATTCCCACATCTAAATAACCATTTTGGATGATTATTTTATCTGTTTTACCGTCTGCATTCTGACTTTCAATGATTGTCCGAGTGATATCAGGAACATGATAGACAGTGTTTCCGTCTTTGCTTAACTCCACACTATTGATTTGCTGGACGATCGTATCTTTTTGCATATCGAATTGTAGCAATTTATCTGCTGAAAATTCAACAAACTCCCACATAACACCGACTGTCATCGAAAAACAAAAGGAAACGACTGCTAATAACAAAGGAGTCAAGTTCATCGTTTTTGTATTTTTATTGAGCAAATAAACAAGTGAAAAACCGACACCCCCAGCTAAAAATCCGCTGAATGCATGTAGAAAAGTATCCCACATTGAAAAATAGCCATAAAAATCGCTTAATTCTCCTAAAACCGTTGAACTGAAAATAAAAGATAACAATATGATTTCTAACATATTTGGAATCTGTATCTTTAATATCTTTTCCAGGAAATAAGGAATTTCAAATAAAATCAGTGTCAATAATAAAAGCATCGTATTTCCCCAATGTTGGTTCCAAATCTGATCCACTAGCATAATAACAACGATGATACGTAATAAAATATAGATTCCATTTGTGATTCTGCCAGCAGTTTTTGTACTGTTCGTAAAAAAGGTTTTCAAATGATTCATAAAATAACTCCTTCATGTATATCCTTAATTATACTAAGAAGCGTGCGATTACCAAAACTATATGTCTTAAAGAAAAACAGAGTTGATATTGTGAAAAAAATCACTTAATATAAGCATAAGGAGAAAAGGGGGATAAATATGAAAAAATTAGTTGTTGGTTTATTAACGGCGGTTTCGCTTCTTGCCATGAGTGCATGTGGCGCAGATCAGAAAAATACAGCACAGACAAGTTCTAGTACGAAGGAATCTGCCGAAGTGTCATCAGGTGCTTCTGAACAAGCATATACTGATCCAAAAGAAATGAAAGAATCTTATGATATCGTAATCGTGGGAGCTGGCGGTGCAGGGATGGCAGCCGCTATCGAAGCAAAAGATGCTGGCTTGAACCCAGTGATTTTCGAAAAGATGCCTGTTGCCGGAGGAAATACGTCTAAATCATCAAGCGGAATGAACGCTTCTGAAACCAAATTCCAAAAAGAAGAGGGAATCGAAGACTCAAATGAGGCATTCTATGAAGAAACGCTAAAAGGTGGCGGAGGAACAAATGATAAAGAAATGCTTCGTTACTTTGTCGATCACTCTGCTGATGCAATCGATTGGTTGGATCAAAATGGGATCAAACTAGATAATTTAACGATCACTGGAGGGATGAGTGAGAAGAGGACGCATCGTCCATCTGATGGCTCGGCTATCGGTGGATATTTAGTGGATGGATTATTGAACAGCGTCCATGAGCGAAAAATACCGATTTTTGTCAACACAGATGTGACAGACATTAAGAAAAATGGCGAAACAGTCAATGAAGTGACTGTACATGTCCAAGGAGAAGAACCAAAAGAGATCACCGGTAAAGCAATCGTCGTCACTACAGGCGGTTTTGGTGCTAGCAAAGAATTTATTGAAAGATATCGTCCCGATTTAGCTGATTATATTACGACAAATCAAGAAGGATCAACTGGAGATGGTATTACCATGATCGAAAAGTTAGGCGGACAAACCGTTGACATGGATAAAATACAAATCCATCCAACCGTGCAACAGGATGAGGGAATCTTGATCGGTGAAGTGGTTCGCGGAGAAGGAGCAATCTTGGTAAATCAAGAAGGCAAAAGATTTGTGAATGAAATGGATACAAGGGATAAAGTATCTGCAGCCATCACAGCGTTGCCTGAAAAATCAGCGTATTTGATTTTTGATCAAGGCGTGCGTGATCGTGCCACAGCTATTGAATTTTATGACCAAAAAGGATATGTCACAACTGGAAAAACAATGGAAGAATTAGCAGAAAAAATTGATTTGCCAAAAGAAACATTAGCAAAAACAATTGATGGATGGAATGCGGATGTTGCGGAGAAAAAAGATGCTCAATTCAATCGTGCCACAGCCATGGAACATGATCTATCGTCTCCAAATTATTATGCAATCAAAATCGCGCCAGGGATCCATTATACGATGGGTGGTGTGAAAATCAATACGAATACCGAAGTATTGGATAAAGAAAATCAGCCAATCAGCGGGTTGTATGCTGCCGGAGAAGTCACAGGTGGCTTACATGGAGACAATCGAATCGGTGGAAACTCAGTTGCAGAAATCATTATTTTTGGGCGACAAGCGGGCATACAAGCAGCTCGGTTTGCTTCTGAAAATGAATGAAATAGAACGTAAATAAAAAGAGGTTGTGAAATCAGCGTTTTGACCT
>NZ_KV817719.1:0-11590 GCF_001814765.1 Enterococcus sp. HMSC061C05 | reverse complement strand
ATCAGCGCCCTGACCTGAGTATTAGAGAAATAAACGGAAAAATAGCTCCTCATATTTTTCCGTTTTTTGAGCTAATTCCGAAGGAGACTGCGACACGCCTTTTGTTGCAGTCCTTTTTTAGTCTATTGAGCAATGTTGGCTAGCATTTTTCTCAATCGTCCTTTCGATAATCCAACAGCCTTTGGAGCTGAGTAATCTGTTGCTGTAATTCCATTCCTTTTGTCGTATCCCGATTAAGTTTGCGTGGGAGCTGCTGCTCGATCACTTTTTTTACATTCGTTTGATCAGATTTTTTTGCAAATTGTTGTTCAATAGGCAAGAACGGATAATGTGTCACGATTTGGAAACCGTAAGAATTGCATAGTAATGAGTAGCCAGCAATCCCGGTTGTTTTTTGATAAGCTTTGGATAGACCTCCGTCAATAACAAATGCTTTTCCGTTTGCTTTGATCGGTGACTCCCCTTTTTTTACTTTTACTGGCGTGTGCCCATTGATGATTGCTGAACCTTCTTCTTTTGCATCGAATTCTGCCAAAATTTTTTCACTGAACCACTCTTCATCTCGCAAGTGATAATAGGGATTGCTTTTTTCGACGTGCGTATGAGGCTCTGTGAGAAAATAGCGCTCAAAAGTGGCCATTTTACTCTTGCCGAATAAAGGCGAAAATGGCCCGCTCCACGCATACCAAATCAAATCGGTCGCCAAATCTTCTTTTGCAGTCAAATCTTTTGCGCTTTCAGTTATCTGTTTTTCAAAAAATCCCAGTAGTTCTCTTCCGCGATAAGATTGGTCTAATTCAAATGCTAAGAGCTGCCCCTTTTCATCTACAGGTATACAGCCATGAAACAGTACATGCTGATTGTTTGTGAGATACATTCCCCCTTTTTCAATCAAAAACGTCATGTGTTTTTGCATTCTTAACGAGTGCTGGAATGAATACATCAAACTATCGATCACTTTTTGTTCCTCTTCCAAGAACTTTTTAGGATCATCTGGCTGGATCGTTTGAAAACAAGTCCCTTTCAACTCATAGAGCTGACCTTCTAAATCGATCGTTGATTCCTCATAGTTGATTTTTTCCAACAATTTACGATCGTCCATTTTAAATTCAGGTCGTCGATCCAACAACTGATGTTCTGATTTGAATTGGAGGATAGAAAGTGCTTGATGGATCTTTTCTAATTCTTCTTGCTCTCTTTCAGATAGATCTTTCCTGTTTTTAGGGGTAAATACTGGATTCTTCTGATAGGTTTGATGGGCAAAAGAAAATAATGGACGTAAATTTAATCCATATTCTTTCTCTAATTCAAATAAATAGTTGTAGCGTGCGGCAATCCGTAAAAGCGTCAATAAACATGCCTCAGAGCCGCAATACGCACCAATCCACAAAATATCATGATTCCCCCACTGGATATCTACAGAGGAAAAATCCATGATTCGATCCATTACTTTGGCTGCTTGAGTTCCTCGATCAAAAATATCACCCACGATATGCAAATGATCGATGACAGATTTTTGGATCGTCTGCGCAAGTTTTGTTAAAAATTTTTCTTCTTCCTTCATCAAGACAAGTTGTTCAATGATTTTTTTTACATAGTCTTTTTTCCCGTTGATACGATCATCGATATACAAGAGTTCCTCAATGATATAGCTATATTCTTTCGGCAATCCTTTTCGAACTTTTGATCGAGTGTATTTGACTGTCGTAAACCGTAAAAGATCGATCAAACGATGGATCAGCTGGGATTTATCTTGTTTTTTGTACCAATCAGTCGTCAATACATATTCTGGATAAGCCGTAAAAATAGTGAATTGGCTGATCTCCGTTTCCGTCATTTGTTCAGAGAAAAGGTCTTTGATCTTTTCTTTAAGATTTCCTGAACCGATACGCAGAATATGATCAAAAGCAGGAAATTCGCCATGTATATCGCTCAAAAATAACTCTGTTCCTTTTGGAAGCTGCAAAATTGCTTCGAGATTGATGATTTCCGTGATGACATCTTCCGTTGTAGGGAACTTCTCTGAAAGTAAATCTAAATAGCGGTCCATTAAAACGCCTCCAAAAATTGGTATACTCAACATTATAAAGTTGTTATACGCTATTTTCAATGAATATATATCCAATATAATAAAAAAACAGAAATAGGTCTATACAAAAAAGAAGCTGGGAACAATAAATGTCCAGCTTCCTTCTATATTTTTCTATATTTTATGCTTTTTTTCGTTCATTTCTCATAATTGAAATCGATTGTTTCAATGAACTCCATAATCCGCCTTCGCTATACACGAGTACATTCGATTTGTACATGTTTGCAGACAAGATCATCAATAAGAATGTCACGGCTACAAGTACCAACAAGGAAATCAATGCTCCACCCATACCGACTGTCTCATTTGCCAAGCGAACCGGCATAATATAGGAAGATAAGAATGGAATATACGAAGTGATCCGAATAACGATATTATTTGGATCTGACGCACCTAATATCAACCCAAGCATGTATCCGCCTAAAGATAAATAAGTCACTGGCAAGATTGCTTTTGCTGTATCTTCTGCTTTGTTGACCAAAGAGCCACATAAAGCTGCCAAAATAGAAAAAATCAAAATGCCAAAGATCATAAATAGAAGAGAATACCACAAGAATGGTCCAATCAAGTTATCCAATGAGATACCGTCCAATATATTCTTGACCATTTCCATATCTTTGAATTGATTGTATCCTACACCAAAAATAATGCCGTATAATGCCATTTGCGTTAATGCAACAAGTAAAACACCAGTTAGTTTCCCGTAAAAATGCTTTTGTGCAGTCGTACTGGACAGGATCACTTCCATGATCCGCGTGCCTTTTTCAGAAGCAATCTCTTGTGCAATGATTTGTGCATAAGTCAGAATGATAATGAACAAGACAATCGTCGCCACATAGCTGACGACATATTGGACTGTCGAATTATCTTCTCCTACCGACATTTTTCCTTTTGAATCAAAGTTGACTTTTTGTCGAGTCAAACTTGCCTGTTGGCTCAAACTTGCCACTTCTTCTGGAGAAATGCCTAATTCACTTGCTCGAATCATTGATTGCAAGCCAGTCAATTGTTGTTGTATCAGCAGTTGTGTACTTTGTCCCAATGAATTTTCACTATAAAGCGTCCCATTTACTTTATCTTTATCAGTTGAGACTACTAAATAAGCATCAATTTTTTCTTCCGAAAGGTCTTTTTGTGCGTTTTCTTCAGAATCCACTGCTTTGAACTCAAAATCATCTGTTTTGACTTGGCTCATTTGCTGACTGATTTGCTCATTATCAGCCAATACGCCGATTTTATTGACATCACTATTTTGCTGGGCAAAGTTTCCTGCTACATAAATAATACCTAGCATGATGAAAGGGACTAATATCATAATCAAGAAAGAAATCGACTTGACATTTTTTAAATAGACATCTTTGGTAATAATCCAAAACTTACGCATCGATTTCACCTGCTTTCAATTTGAAAATCTCTTCCAAAGTTGGCGGCTGCTGGTTGAACATAGGGATATAGCCGAATTGTGTCGCACGAGTAAAGATTTCTTTCCCAGCTTCAGGATCTTCTAATGTGATCTCTAACGTATTATCCTCACGAAGGATCACTTTTTTCACGCCTTCGATTTCTTCTACTTCCTGTTGACTTAACCCAGATTCCAAGAATAACTTCGTACGGCCAAATGATTCACGGATCTCATGGACTTTTCCATTCAAAACCATTTTTCCGTTTCGCAGCATGATCAAATGATCGCAGATTTTTTCTACATTATCCATATTATGGCTAGAAAAAATGACACACGAACCGTGTTTTTTCAATTCCAATATTCCATCTTTCAGTAATTCCGCGTTTACCGGATCTAACCCGCTAAATGGTTCATCCAAAATGATCAATTTAGGTTCATGGATCAATGTGGCGATGAGCTGGACTTTTTGCTGATTCCCTTTAGACAAAGATTTTACTTTATCCGTCTTTTTCCCTTTTACCTGAAATTTTTCCATCCAAAAATCGATTTTTGGTTCAATTTCTTTTCTTGATTTCCCTCTAAGTTCTGCAAAATAAAGCAGTTGGTCTTGAATCGTTACTTTTGGATAAAGTCCTCGTTCTTCTGGAAGATAACCGATGATATCATAATCTTTCTCCCCAAGATGATGACCATTCCATAACACTTCTCCCTGGTCTTGTGTCAAAAAATCCAAGATCAAACGAAAAGTCGTTGTCTTACCAGCACCGTTTTGACCAATCAGCCCCATGATTTTTCCGTCTGGGATTTGGAAAGAGACATGATCGACAGCTGTGTAGTTCCCAAAAGTTTTAACAAGATCCTTGACTTCTAACATTTCTTCACTCCTTCTTCAATAAATCCATATATCCTAAGACACCAGATGTAAGCGATTTATTATTTACCAACAAACGTGTATTCTCTTGTTGTTGTAAATAAAATGATAGGACACTTTACTTTCTTTGTAAAGTGCCCTTTTCTCATTCCTGATGTAATTTATCAAATACGTTTTGTGCGACATTTTTCGGTAGTCCGATTTCTTGTAATTCTTCTATCGTAGCTGCTGTGATATTTTTCAATGATTTGAACTCTTTAAGCAACATTTTTTTTCGTTTCGGTCCTAGCCCTTCGATTTCGTCTAATCGGGAAGCAAAACTGTTTTTACTACGCAGCTGCCGATGGAAAGTGATCGCGAATCGATGGACTTCATCTTGGACCCGCTGGAGCAAGAAAAACTCAGGTGAATTTCGCTCAAGTGGTACTACAGCCAAATCTGTACCGAATAGCAACTCATTTGTTTTATGTTTATCGTTTTTTGCCATACCAGCAATAGGAATATCGATTCCTAATTGATTTTCTAAGACATCTTTTGCTACATCGACTTGTCCTTTTCCTCCATCGATCAAGATCAAATCAGGTAAAGGCAACCCTTCACGAATCACTCGTGAATATCTGCGATAGATGACTTCTCTCATCGATGCATAATCATCCGGTCCGTTGACTGTTTTTATTTTATATTTCCGATATTCTTTTCTTGCTGGTTTTCCATCAATGAATACGACCATCGCGGCCACAGGATTCGTCCCCATGATATTGGAGTTATCAAAAGATTCGATGCGTATTGGGGTCGGGATATTCATTGCGTTTCCTAAACGTTCCACTGCTCCGATCGTCCGTTCCTGCTTTCTAGCAATCAGATCAAATCGTTCATTCAAAGCAACTGAGGCATTCTTATTCGCCAATTCCACTAATTTTTTCTTTTCGCCTCGTTTCGGTTGTAGAACTTTCGTATCCAACAAAGCTTCTACACTTGGCTTGTCGATCGTATCAGGAATCAAGACTTCTTTAGGAATGAAATGTTCATTTTCCTGATAAAACTGGCCAATATAAGTCAAAAAATCTTCTTCTGCTTCGTTATAGAAAGGAAACATTGAAACATCTCGTTCAATTAACTTTCCTTGTCTTACAAAAAACACTTGGACACACATCCAGCCTTTATCAATCGCATAACCAAATACATCTCGATCCAGTAAATCAGTATTTGTCATTTTTTGGCGAGTCATGATTGTTTCGATAGCACGGATCTGGTCTCGGTATTCTGCGGCTTTTTCAAATTCCATGTTTTCAGCAGCTTTTACCATTTTCTGATGGATCTCTGACTCGATTTTTTCGTGTCCTCCGTTTAAAAAGTTTTTCACTTCATCAACGATTTTCGTATAGACTTTTGGATCTACGTCGAAATAATAAGGACACAGACATTGCCCCAAATGATAGTAAAGACAAGGCTCCTTCGTCTGACTAGGTTTGCATTTTCTCAGAGGAAATAATCGGTCGAGGATCTTCTTTGTCTCATTCGCCGCACCGACATCTGGATATGGTCCAAAATACAGTGCTTTGTCTTTTAGTACTTTGCGAGTAATCACCAAACGGGGATATTTTTCATTCGTTATCTTAAGGAAAGGATAGGTTTTATCATCCTTTAACATAATATTGTATTTAGGATCATTTTTCTTTATCAGATTGATTTCTAAGAGCAAAGCTTCTATATTCGATTCTGTAACGATGTATTCAAAATCTTCAATTTCACTAACAAGCCGTTCCGTTTTCGTATTATGGCTACCAGTAAAATATGAGCGGACGCGATTTTTCAATATTTTGGCTTTTCCGACATAAATGATCGTTCCATTTTTATCTTTCATCAAGTAACAGCCGGGCTGATCAGGAAGTAAAGCTAGTTTGTTTTTGATTCGTTCGTTCATCTGGTACTCCCCTTCATATTCAATTAAAGTTATTATAGCATGTCTGTCAAAAAAACAATCCAGCCTGACAACGTAATTATACTCAAAAAATGTTAATTTGAATAACCTTAACTCAACCGCAAAAAAACCGAGGACGGAACTGAATTCAGTCCCATCCTCAGCTTATTTTTGCTTTAAGCTTTTATAAATATTGGTCGATCATTTGACGTAGTTGTTCTTTTGAATGAACACCAACAGCTTTTTCTACTACTTGACCATCTTTTTTCAACATTAATGTTGGAATACTCATGATTCCGAATTGTTGAGGAGTTTCTGGATTTTCATCCACATCCATTTTAGCAATTCTGAATTCTTCTTCATCATATTCTTGTTCCAATTGATCCAAAATCGGTGCTTGCATACGACATGGACCACACCAAGTTGCCCAAAAATCAATTAATACAAGTCCTTTGTCTGTTTCTTCGTTAAATGTCTTATCTGTAATTACTTGTGACATATCAAAGACCTCCATTTTTAAAATCTATGACCAGTATAGCATTTCTATCCTTGGATAGCGAACCATCTGCTTACCTTTAGTAAGTTTTACTTAAATTTAACAATTGTTGCACCATTTCCGCCTTGATTTGCCGGTGCAAACTCAAAGCTTTTGACGCTCCGATGGTTTTTAAGATAATCAGTAATTCCCTTGCGAAGTGCGCCTGTCCCCTTTCCGTGGACAATAGTCACTTGAGGATAACCTGCTAGGATGGCAGAATCCAAATACTGATCTACTTCACTTAGCGCTTCCTCATATCGTTTTCCTCGAAGGTCCAATTGATTCGGCACATGACTGCTAGATTCAGAGCGTACAGCATGGACAACTCGTTGTGTCGGCTCTTTTTGAGGAGCAACAGGCGTCAGTTCGTCTTCGGACACATTCATTTTTAGTATACCGATTTCTACTTGCCACTGATTCCCGTTTTTACGTAAAAGCGTCCCTCTTTGGCCGTAAGTCGTAACCAACACTTCGTCTCCCGGTTTTAATGTTTTTTGTTCTTTCGCCTTCTTCAATACTTTATTTTTCTTCAATGTTTCTTCTTGATGTAGATTTGCTAATTGGGTCTTTGCATCGATCAACTGATGCTCTTTCACATTTCCTTGCCCGATCTGCTGTTGCATTTTACGAATATCAGCAATGATTTTTTCTGCTTTTTCTTCCGCCTCTGACACGACTTCATTTGCTTTTTTCTTTGCTTTCTCTATTTCTTTTTCACGTTCTTCAAAGAAATAGCTGTAAGCTTCTTTCAAATCATGATGAAGTTCTTGTGCCTCAGAAACAAAATGACGCATTTCCAGATATTCGGTCTCTGCCATTTTCCGGCGATTCTCTAAATCTGTGATCATTTCATTTAAATCTTGGCTCTCATCATTCATCAACTGCTTTGCTTCATTAATAACATCTGTATCAAGACCTAATCGGCTGGAGATTTCAAACGCATTGCTCCGACCAGGCACACCGATCAGTAAACGATACGTTGGACTTAGTGTATCCACATCGAACTCCATACTAGCATTAATCGTATTTGCCCGATTGTATCCATAAACTTTCAATTCAGGATAGTGTGTTGTTGCCATCACATAAGCAGACTTTTTACCAAGATCATCTAAGATCGCGATTGCTAGAGCAGCACCTTCTTGCGGATCTGTTCCTGCACCAAGCTCGTCAAATAGTACCAGACTTTTTTCATTGACTTTTGATAAAATATCTACAGTGTTCGTCATATGAGAAGAAAAGGTCGATAGACTTTGCTCAATCGACTGTTCGTCTCCTATATCCGCAAATACTTCTTCAAAAATACCGATTTGGCTTTCTTCTCCTGCAGGAATCGGCAACCCTGCTTGCCCCATCAGCTGTAACAGACCTAAAGTCTTCAACGTGATCGTTTTCCCACCTGTATTAGGTCCTGTAATGACGATGGCTTGATAGTCTTTTCCAATTGCGATGTCATTAGGAACTACTTTTTCCTGATCGATCAGCGGATGTCTTGCTTGTTTCAAGACGACATGATTGTCTTCACTGATTCCCGGCACGATGGCTTTTAGTTCTTTACCAAATCGTGCTTTTGCATTCATCAGATCCATTTTACCAATCACATAAGCATTGTGGATGATTTCTTGACGATGTGGAACAAGTTCTGCAGAAAGTTCACTTAAAATACGTTGAATCTCATTTCGTTCAGCGATTTGATATTGACGCAAACGATTATTCAAATCCACCACTTGTTTTGGTTCAATAAATAAAGTCTGTCCTGAAGCACTTTGATCGTGGACTACACCGCCAAATACACCGCGGTATTCTTGTTTGACTGGGATAACGTAGCGGTCATTTCGCATGGTGATGATTGCATCGCTCAAATATTTTGCGTTCTTCCCGCGGACGATTCCGTCTAACTGTTCACGAACAGCTTGTTCACTGCGACGAATGTTCTGTCTTATGATTTTTAGCTCAGGAGAAGCATCGTCGGTCACGCGTCCGTCTTCATCGATTGCTTCCTTTAAACGGCGACTTAAAACAGGAATCGTGACTAGCTGATCTGCCCACATATACAAACGCGCAAATTCAATTTCACTGTCAGAAAGATCATCAATGAACCGATGCAATTCACTTGTCGTAGATAACACTCTGGAAACTTGTGCAAGCTCCACTCCATTCAAGTCTGCCCCGATTTCGATCCGTTTCATATGAGGGCGGATATTTTCAAGTTTTGGTATAGGAATCCCGCCTCGCAGACGTTGTACTTTCAACCCATCCTCAGTTTCTTGAAGCCATTCTGTGATCGTTTGTTTCTCGCTCACTGGTACCAATTCTGCCAGTTCTTCTTTTCCTTGTGCAGTCACTACAAATTGTTTGACCATCTGTTTGACTTTTTCAAATTCCAATGTTTCAAGGATTCGGTTATTCATTTTATCACCTTATCTTTCACTATGAAAAAAGGGCTGTGCCGGACATACGTTGCGCAGCCTTCTTAAATAAACTACTGTGTACAAAAAACAAAACATTCTTGTAAAAGTTTTTCTAAAAAAATATTTTCTAGCCCTATTTCCTTAATTTAAAATATTCGTTACCCAAAGCTCATACATCTTGTTGGTAAGAAAGGGCGTTCTCTCAACGATAAAACGAGCGAAACTATGCTCGCCGAATTGATTTTGGACCACATCTAATGGAACAAAGGCAAGTAACTGCAAAATCAAAAATATAGTAACGTAAGCCATGATTAGTGACAGGATACCTCCTGCAATCCAGTCTACCTGTCTCAAGATCGGCACATATGTCAATCCATGGACAAAGACCCCCACAAATCGGGTGATCAGCCAGCCAATCAGCAAAATGATCAGAAAAGCCGTTCCTGCATAAAAAGCTTCATCTAGGTGAAAGGCAAATACTTGATCAAAAAATGCTAACTTTGATGTCGGGGTGACAGCTGGGTATGGAATGTATAATTCCAAATGACTTGCTAATGGTTTGTAAAAATGCTGGGCAGCAATAAATGACAACACATATCCGATTGCGAATATGACTTGTAAAGCAAACCCGCGACGTGCTCCAGAAAAAAACGCAATTAGCAATAAAAATAAAATCAGCAAACTCAGCATGCTACGTTCCTTTCTCTTCTAACTTTTTTAAATTTTTCTTATTTTGATAAAAGGATCTTAATTAGAAGATTTTTGTTTGATTTGTCCTTTTCGTTTTTCATTTAAAATCTGTTGTGCTTCCACATGATTTTTAATAGTATAATCTGCTTGACCATTTTCTTTCAGTACTTCTCGAGCTTCATTCTCGATTGCTTCCATGCGTTTTACGCGATTTTCAAGCTCTGTAAATTTGATCATTTTTTTCTTTAATTCTGCTGTTTCTTCTTCTAGCTCCAAGATTCTTTCTTGTTTCTTCAATTGATCCGAAAGCGCATTGACAGCCATCAAGATCGCTGCTTGTTCATTATCCATTTGTGGTGATAATTGTTTCAATTCTGCTAACTGCTCATTGATCAGCTTCGTTACGATATCCATATGATGCTTGGTTTCCCGTCCGATAATAGTATATGTTTGGTTGGCAATCACTGCTTTGTAGCGTGTTTTTTCGTGCGCCATACGAATCATTTCCTCCTATTTGATGAAAGTTTTATTTAGTGTACCATGAAGTTGGTTCTTTCACCGTTCTCCACAAATATTTTTCACATACTTAACTATTATATGATAAACTTTAAAAAAATGCTATGTCTCGCAACCTCTTAGAAAACGAAAAGTCAGGAGTTGTGGTATAGATTTATGTATAAAAACGAGGAGAATTTTATGAGCAACGTCATTATCAAAGCAACGAACGACCAACTTAGTCAAATGAAAGCATACTATCGCTCTTATTTGTTAAATAAACAGATTCCTTATACTATCTTTGCTGCAAAAAAAGACGGGACGACCATCACTGCTTACACATCAGGAAAAGTGATGTTCCAAGGGGCAAACGCAGAAACGGAAGCTCAGCGCTGGGGACAGGCACAGGATAAACAGGCCAAACCAGCAAGAACGGTCTCTTCTTTGCCAAAAAATATCAGTCAATTATCCGTTTTAGGTAGCGATGAAGTCGGAAATGGCAGCTATTTCGGTCCACTAACAGTATGTGCTGCTTATGTGAAACGTGATCAGCTTGCAGAATTACGTAAACTTGGTGTTCGAGATTCAAAAGAGTTAAAAGATAGCCAAATCATCCAACTTGCTGATATCTTAAAAGAAACTATCCCTTACAAACTACTTGTCTTGCCCCCAGAAAAATACAATGAGATCCAGCCAAAATACAATGCCGTTCGGATGAAAGTCGCTTTGCATAATCAAGCAATCCATTTGCTGTTAAAAAAAATCGCACCAGAAAAACCAGAAGCGATTTTGATCGATCAGTTTACACCAGAAGCAAATTTTAAAAAATATGCGCGTTTAGAAAAAAATCACTTGCAAGAAAAACTGTACTTCGTTACTAAAGGAGAACAATATCATTTAGCTGTTGCTGCTGCTTCTATCATCAGTCGTGCCAGCTTTTTAGAAGAGTTAGACAAAGCATCAGCTGAAGCTGGAATCACCCTTCCCTCAGGAGCTGGAACGAAATCTGATCAAGTAGCGGCAAAACTATTGGAAAAAGGCGGCATGCCTATGCTTGAAAAATATGCCAAACTTCACTTTGCCAATACAGAAAAAGCGTTGAAGCTACTAAAAAAATAAAAAAACTGTGACATAAGTCGTGTCACAGTCCCTTATTCCGAATAAACGGTGTTCAAT
>NZ_KV817718.1:0-21969 GCF_001814765.1 Enterococcus sp. HMSC061C05 | reverse complement strand
CAGCTTTTTCACAACCTCTTCCTTAAACGGCGTTCTCCTGCCAACTCCTCGATCACAAGTCACAATATCCATCAAACATGAGAAGCTGTTTTTTGAAATTGTTCCTTGTGACTCAGAGTTAAACGGCAGGCTCACGACCTAATCAGAAAAACGATTAAAATTCATTCACAAAGAAATCGAATAAACGCTGTTCAGATGAATTTACACGATGAGAAAGTTCCGGATGCCATTGGACACCAAGGATTTTGTGCATATTATCTTTACTTTGGACTGCTTCAATGAGTCCATCGTTGGAAAAGGCGATGGCTTTTAACAAAGGAGAAAGATCTTTGACTGCCTGATGATGATAGGAATTCACAAAGTATGAATCAGGGAGAAGGTCACTTAATAAACTGTCCGAAACGATTTTGACTTCGTGAGTTGCAAACTGCGGGGCAGTGGGCTGTTGTTCGTGTTTTACGGACCATTTTGGATATAATGAAAGATCTTGATAAAGTGTTCCCTCCAACACGACATTCAATAGTTGAAGTCCTCGGCAGACTGCAAAAATCGGTTTTCTTTGTTTCAATGCTTCCAAGATCAATGCCTGTTCGAATTGGTCTCGTTGAATATTTGTTTCCGTCAGTTTGGGATGAGGGTCTTCCATGTAAAGTTGCGGACTAACATCCTGACCGCCTGCAAGAATGAGTTTGTCGATTTTCTCAATTAGTTGAGGCGCTGAATCTGGATACATGACTGGCAGAATAAGAGGTAATCCTTGAGCATCTAAAACTGCATCCACAAATCCCTGCGGTGTATAGCTTACTTGATTTCCTTGGAAAGTATCTGTCGCTCGAATCAGTTGATTCCCGGCAATGCCGATGATTGGTTTCATTTTTATTCCCCCTAAAGTAGACTAATTGTAACAAGGATTTAAAAAAATTTAAACTATGTAAGACTTGCCCCTATACTTATCTGTTCTTGCTGTGTTACTATCTGTAAAGAGAATTTTCGTGTGAAATTCATGACGATAGTTGAAAATATTGCTTAATTTGTTATAATAAAAAGTAAGCAGAAATAAAAAGGTTGGGCGTAAGCTTCAAGGATCTAGTTCTTCAAGGGGTGAGAAGGACATTTTATTGAAGGGGCCTGCCTATACTAAGTTATCTTTAGAGGTACATACTTTCAATGAAAAAAGAAAGCATGTACCTCTTTTTTAAATCGAAAGGAAGTGAAGCAAGTGTTAGAAGCTTTGGAACAAATCCGAAAAGCAGAAGAAGAAAATGAGAAGCGTGCTCGAACCCTACGGCAGCAGTTGAAGACCTATGCAGAAGAAAAAGAGCAAGAATTGGAGATAATCCAAACGAACAGTCGGCAACAGCTGAAACAGTTGGTAGAAGAAAAAGAACAATTCGAAAAGCAAGAATTAGAAAAAGAAAAAATGAAATTGAAAGCAGAAGCAGACAAGGTGCAAGCAACTTTGAAAGACCAATATCAAAAGCATCAGAGTCAAGCAATCGGTGCAATCATTGAAAGGGTGAAAGAAACTTATGGCCGTCACTAAGATGGAAAAAGTGACCCTCATTTCAGATAAAAGAAATCAGGAGAGGATTTTACAAGCAGTACAAGGAATCCAAAATGTTGAAATCCGGGATCTGTATCAAAATAGAACAAACAACCAGTGGGTAGAAAAATATTTTCCAGATACCACGATTATTGATAAAGAAGCAAAATTAAGCGCTTTAGGCAATCGGCTGAAAGACATCCAAGAAGCTATCCAATTCATACAACACCACGGCGATAGCCGTCAAAAGAAACTCCATTTGAAACGTCAAGAACTTTCCTTACAAGACTTGGAAGCAAATTATTCCGAAGAAAATTTCATGAATAAATTAGAAGAAGTCCTTGATTTAAAAGAAAAGTGGGAACAGCTAACTGAAAAACGTGATCGTTTAGAAGAAGAGGAAGAATGGCTTCTTCATTGGCAACAGCTGGATATTGCTCCAAGTATGTATGCAAGTAAGACGACCATTTTTGAGATGGGGACTGTGAGTGCAGCAAATTTTGAAAGTTTCAAGGAAGAACTAAGTAAGCTTGATGACGTTTATATGGAAGAAATAGATTATACGCCAAAACAAGTTTATCTTTCGTATGTTGCTTTAAAAAAATCAGCTGCTGCTATAGAAGAAATTGCTGGGAAATACGGGTTCAATAAAGAAACGTATCCTTATGAACAAAATCCTAAAGAAAAATTGCAAGAAACCAAACAGCAATTATCCATTGTTCATGAGCAGCAAAAAAAGATAACGACAGCGTTAGGTCAGTGCAGCGGCTATATCCAAGAATTTGAATGGGTAGAAGAAGTCACACTTGCCGTTGCAGAACGGGAAAAAGTAAAAGAACGGTTTATCCATGCGACTTATCTGATCGTTTTGCAAGGTTGGGTAGATGCAGAAGAAAAACAGAATTTGATGCATGTGTTAACCGAAACTGTATCAGAAGAAGATATATATATTAGTTTCGAAACACCAAACTCAGAAGAGATTCAGCAGGAAGTCCCTACTAAATTGAAAAACCATCCGCTTATCGAACCTTTTGAATTGCTGACTGAAATGTACAGTCTGCCAAAATATGAAGAAGTAGATCCAACGCCTTGGATGACACCATTTTATCTTGTCTTCTTCGGGATGATGGTCGCAGATGTTGGTTACGGATTGCTGATGCTCATTGGGACAATACTAGCTCAAAAACTACTTGTTTTACCACGTGGGATGAAACGTTTCGTAAAATTCTTTGAGATTCTCTCGGTACCATCGATCATCTGGGGATTGATCTACAGTTCATTTTTCGGACAGGCATTACCAAAAGAACTATTTGGCATCCGCTTGCCTTTCCCAATCCTATCTACAACGGATGACGTCAATACGATTTTGATTTTATCCGTGATTTTCGGTCTGATACAGATCTTGGTTGGATTATTTGTGGCAGCAAAGGAAAATATCAGGAGAAAAGATTACTTGAGTGCTGTCAGTGATGGATTTGCCTGGCAAGGGATCCTGATTGGGATCGTTATTGCATTGATTGGTGCCATGTTGATAAAAAATACAGCATTTGTTTATCTTGGCGCGGGGCTATCGATCATTGCTGCTTTATGTATCTTAATCGTGCCGATTATCCAATCGCCGTCTAAAGTCAAGGGTGCTGCCAAAGGAGCGTATAATCTTTACGGATTGACGGGTTATATCGGTGATTTAGTCAGTTATACACGTTTGATGGCATTAGGTATTTCAGGCGGAAGTATTGGCGCGGCATTCAATATGCTGGTTGCTTTCATGCCGCCAGCCGCTCGATTCAGTGTAGGGATCCTTTTGATCATCGCTTTACACGCACTGAATATGTTTTTGACACTGTTGAGTGCCTATGTCCATGGCGCACGATTGCAGTATGTCGAATTTTTTGGGAAATTTTATACAGGAGGCGGACGTGCCTTTGACCCGCTGAAAACGGCGGAAAAATACGTCAACATCAATCATAAGAAAAAAAACAATAAATAATTGGAGGATTTTTATACAATGATGGATTACTTAATTAGTCAAAATGGTGGAATGGTATTTGCAGTATTAGCGATGGCAACAGCGACGATTTTTTCAGGGATCGGTTCAGCTAAAGGTGTTGGAATGACAGGTGAGGCAGCAGCAGCGTTAACAACAAGTCAACCCGAAAAATTCGGACAGGCTCTGATTCTGCAATTGCTTCCAGGTACGCAAGGGTTGTATGGATTCGTTATCGCCTTTTTGATTTTTATCAATTTAGGAAATGATATGTCAGTTGTACAAGGATTGAACTTTTTAGGCGCTTCTCTGCCGATTGCTTTTACAGGCTTGTTTTCAGGTATCGCCCAAGGGAAAGTTGCAGCAGCAGGTATTCAAATTTTAGCGAAAAAACCTGAACATGCTACAAAAGGAATCATTTTTGCTGCGATGGTTGAAACATATGCGATTTTAGGTTTCGTTATTTCCTTCCTATTAGTATTGAATGCCTAAGCATAAAGGAGGAAAAGCAGATGAACGCCATTGAAAAAATCATCTCTCAGATGAATGAAGCAGCAGAGCAAGAAAGAGCGGCGTTAGAGCAAGAAGAGCGAATGAAGATCGATCAAAACTTTGAACAAAAACGTACGCAAATCGAAACAGAACATCAAAAACAAAAAGAAAAACAAATCGAATTACTTGAAAAAAAATACCGTCAGCTTAGGAATCGCCAACAAGTAGAAGTACGACAAGAAAATTTGAATGCGAAGCAGGAATTTTTACGACGATTGTTTGCAGATGCAATAGCTGAAATGGAGAATTGGGATGAATCTGAACAAATCCAGTTTATCAAAAATTCATTGTATTCATTACCTTTGACAGGCAAAGTAGCATTCATTGCTGGAGAAAAATCAGCAGCTTATCTTTCTCAGACATTGCTGGATGAATGGAACAATGAACTTCCCTTTACGATGGTTTTAAGCGATGAATCTGTTGCTGGTCAAGCTGGTTTTCTGATAAACGATCAAGGAGTTCAGTATAATTTTCTTTTCAGCAGCCTTGTACAAGATATCCAAGGAACGATGAGTTTTGAGATTGCCAATCAATTATTCGAATAAGGAGGGATCAGTGTATGGAATACCACGAACTAAATCCCTTGATTCGCGGAAGAGAGCTTGAACTTTTGTCCAATGAGACATTTGAACGGATGATTCAAACCAATTCTGTCGAAGCACTTGGTGAAATATTGAAATCCACGATTTACAGTCCATATATCTATGACGGATATGAATATGACTTCGAACAGAATCTTTTAAAGGAGCAGAGCCGTCTATTTCGCTGGTTAAAGGAATCAGCACCGGAGCCTGAAATCGTTTGGATCTACACGATGCGCTATACTTTCCATAATCTGAAAGTTTTAACAAAGGCCGAGATGACAAATCAAAATCTGGACTATTTGTATATCGACGATGGGTTTTATTCATTAGAAACCTTGAAGGATGCCGTTCATACGCAAGTTTCAAATGAACTCCCTGAAAGCATTATGGACAGTATACGAGAAGTCCGCGATTATTTTGAAGAGTCTACCATTCTTCAGGGAATCGATGTGATCTATGATCGGCAGTTTTTGACAGAGCAGCGACGGCTTGCCGATAAGCTAGGATATCAAGAATTGCTGAAAGAAGTCATTGCTTTTATTGACTTGACCAATATCACAACGATGGCTCGAGGAATATTGCAGAAAAGAACATATGGATTCATGACAACAGTGCTTTCCAGTTCGGGAAGTATCGAAAAAGAAGTATTTTTGAACTTTGTAGATAAAGACATGGAAGCTTACACGAATTTTCTATTGGAGACAGATTATGCTGAGTTTCTGCGTCCTGTCATCCGTGAGGGAAATCTTGATCTCGTAAAGCTTGAACAGTTGAAAGATGATTATCTAAGTTCATTGTATCAAGAAGCACAAACCCAAGCTTTCGGACCACTGCCACTACTAGCCTTTTTGAACGCAAAAGAGGTAGAAAGCAAAAACCTTCGTTTACTGGTTATCGGCAAAAGAAGCCATTTCGAACCAGAAACAATCAGAAAGCGGGTGAGACAAGTCTATGACGCATAAGATCGGTGTAGTTGGCGACAAAGATTCTGTTTTGCCATTCAAATTGTTTGGCTTTGATGTTCGTTACGGTACAACCAAGCAGACCGTTCGTCAGGCAATTGAAGAAATGGCAAAGAATGAATATGGCGTGATTTATGTCACGGAGCAATGTGCAGCATTGAGCCCAGAAACGATCGAACGTTACAAGGAACAAATGATACCTGCTATCGTATTGATTCCCAATCATCAAGGATCATTAGGGATTGGGCTGGAAGAAATTCAAAAGAACGTAGAAAAAGCAGTAGGTCAAAATATCTTATAGTATGAAAAGGAGATAGAAATTTTGCAAATTGGAAAAATCATAAAAGTCTCCGGACCTCTTGTAATGGCTGAAAACATGTCTGATGCCAGTATCCAGGACATGTGTTTAGTGGGAGATCTAGGAGTTATCGGAGAAATTATCGAGATGCGTGGCGATGTGGCGTCTATTCAAGTATATGAAGAGACTTCTGGAATTGGTCCAGGCGAACCGGTTCGCTCTACTGGTGAAGCTTTATCTGTTGAATTAGGACCAGGGATCATTTCACAAATGTTTGACGGAATCCAACGGCCATTAGATACCTTTATGGAAATCACACAAAGTAATTTCTTAGGACGGGGAGTCCAATTGCCTGCATTGGATCATGAGAAAAAATGGTGGTTCGAACCCACATTAGAAGCCGGAGAAACGATTAGTGCTGGCGATGTGATTGGAATCGTAGAAGAAACAAAAGTTATCAAACACAAAATCATGGTGCCAAATGGGATAAAAGGTACGATCAAAACAATCGAAAAAGGGTCGTTCACTATTGATGAAACCGTATGTGTCGTTGAAACTGAAAATGGTGACAAAAACTTGACGATGCTCCAAAAATGGCCAGTCAGACGTAGTCGACCAATCAAAGAAAAATTAAACCCTGATGCACCGATGATCACCGGACAGCGAGTGATCGATACGTTCTTCCCAGTGACAAAAGGGGGAGCAGCAGCTGTTCCTGGTCCATTTGGTGCAGGAAAAACAGTCGTTCAGCATCAAATCGCAAAATGGGCCGATGTGGACATGGTCGTTTATGTGGGATGCGGTGAACGCGGAAATGAGATGACGGATGTTTTAAATGAATTCCCTGAATTGATTGACCCTAATACAGGAGAATCGTTGATGGAACGTACGGTATTGATTGCCAATACATCTAACATGCCAGTAGCGGCTCGAGAAGCTTCTATCTATACGGGAATCACGATTGCGGAATATTTCCGTGACATGGGTTATGACGTTGCTATCATGGCAGACTCCACTTCGCGATGGGCAGAAGCACTTCGTGAGATGAGCGGACGTTTGGAAGAAATGCCTGGTGATGAAGGTTATCCAGCTTATCTTGGTTCCCGTCTTGCGGAATACTATGAACGATCTGGAAGAGTCATTGCTTTAGGATCAGAAGGTCGCGAAGGAAGTATAACCGCAATCAGTGCTGTATCGCCTTCTGGAGGAGATATTTCGGAACCAGTCACACAAAATACATTGCGGGTCGTAAAAGTATTCTGGGGACTTGATTCGACTTTAGCCCAAAAAAGACATTTTCCTTCGATCGATTGGATCCAAAGTTATTCTCTTTATTCAACAGAAGTAGGGAAGTACATGGATCATATCCTTCAAGCTGACTGGGCATCCATGGTCACTGAGGGCATGCGTATTTTGCAGGAAGAACAGCAGCTGAATGAAATCGTGCGTTTGGTAGGGATTGATTCCCTTTCAGATAATGACCGTCTGACGTTAGAAGTGGCAAAATCCATTCGTGAAGATTATTTGCAGCAAAATGCTTTTGATGATGTTGATACATTCACTTCAAGAGAGAAACAATTCAAAATGTTGAAGATGATCTTGACCTTTGGTGAAGAAGGACGCCGTGCGTTGTCGTTAGGTGCTTATTTAAGTGAGATCATGGACGGTACCGTGTCGATTCGTGAAAGGATCGGACGAAGCAAATATATCCCGGAAACAGAATTAGAAAAACTAGATCAAATTATCGGTGAAATCAAGCAAACGATGCAAACAATCGTTTCAGAAGGAGGCATGAGCAATGATTAAAGAATATCGTACGATCGGTGAAGTCGTCGGTCCATTGATGGCGGTTGAAAAAGTTGCTGGTGTCAAATATGAAGAATTAATCGAAGTCCGTATGCAAAATGGGGAGATTCGTCGTGGACAAGTATTGGAAGTCCAAGAAGATAAAGCAATGGTCCAAATATTTGAAGGAACAAGTGGAATCAATTTACGTGACTCTTCTGTACGATTTTTAGGACATCCTTTAGAACTAGGTGTATCGGAAGACATGATCGGTCGAGTATTCGATGGCTTGGGACGTCCAAAAGATAATGGACCAGAAATTCTGCCTGAAAAGTATTTGGATATTAACGGAGAAGTAATCAATCCAGTAGCTCGGGATTATCCAGATGAGTTTATCCAAACAGGAATCTCTGCAATCGATCATTTGAACACATTAGTTCGTGGACAAAAATTACCAGTATTTTCTGGTTCTGGTCTTCCTCACAAAGAATTAGCTGCTCAGATCGCGCGACAAGCAACGGTACTTGATTCATCAGATGATTTCGCCGTAGTCTTTGCTGCTATTGGGATCACTTTTGAAGAAGCAGAATTTTTCATGGAAGATTTTCGACAAACTGGTGCAATCGACCGTTCTGTCATGTTCATGAATTTAGCAAACGATCCTGCAATCGAACGTATTGCTACTCCTCGTATGGCTTTGACTGCTGCAGAATATCTTGCTTATGAAAAAGGAATGCATGTATTGGTTATCATGACAGACATGACCAACTATGCAGAGGCATTGCGAGAGATTTCTGCAGCACGGCGAGAAGTTCCAGGAAGAAGAGGCTATCCTGGGTATCTTTACACGAACTTAGCTACTTTGTTCGAACGAGCAGGAAGGATCCGCGGACTAAAAGGATCAGTTACTCAAATTCCGATTTTAACAATGCCAGAAGACGATAAGACTCATCCGATCCCTGACTTGACTGGTTATATTACAGAAGGCCAGATCATCTTGACTAGAGAGCTTTACAAGAGTGGGATACAACCACCAATTGATGTACTTCCGTCTCTTTCGCGGTTAAAAGATAAAGGAACTGGACCCGGAAAGACAAGAGAAGACCATGCGGCTACGATGAATCAGCTTTTTGCAGCCTATGCACAAGGAAAGCAGGCAAAAGAATTAGCCGTAGTTTTAGGAGAATCTGCTTTATCTGATGTAGACAAGATCTATGCGAAGTTTGCTGAGCGGTTTGAAAAAGAATATGTCAATCAAGGATTCTACACGAACCGTTCGATTACTGAAACACTTGATCTAGGGTGGGAACTGCTATCGATGTTGCCAAGAACCGAATTAAAACGAATCAAAGACGACATGCTGGACAAATATCTGCCAGAAGGGAAGTGAGTTCTGATGGCACGATTGAATGTGAATCCGACCCGCATGGAATTGACCCGATTGAAAAAACAGTTGACAACTGCCACAAGAGGGCATAAATTATTAAAAGATAAGCAAGATGAACTGATGCGTCAATTCATTCTGTTGATTCGAAAGAACAACCAACTGCGTCAAGAAATGGAAGAGTCCATGACAGAAGCAATGTCTGATTTTGTATTGGCAAATGCTTCAATCACGGAACCTTTCATCGAAGAATTGTTTGCTTTGCCGGCGGAAAACGTTGATTTATCTATCGTAGACAAAAATATCATGAGTGTAAAAGTACCTGTGATGAATTTTGAATATGATGAACAGCTGACAGACACCCCTTTGGAATACGGGTATTTGAATTCCAGTGCCGAACTGGATCGGTCAATCGATCGGTTTACTACCTTGCTTCCAAAACTTTTGGAACTGACAGAAATCGAAAAAACTTGTCAGCTAATGGCAAGTGAGATCGAAAAGACACGTCGGCGAGTCAATGCATTAGAATATATGACGATCCCTCAATTAGAAGAAACAATCTATTATATTCGTATGAAGCTAGAAGAAAACGAGCGCGCAGAAGTAACAAGGTTGATCAAAGTAAAAAATATGGGTACCACTGACTAAGTGGTATCCTTTTTTAAAAGAGGAAAACGATGATTAAACAAAACAAACAAATAAAGAAACGCTTGCCGGCCGTTCAGCTTCTCGCATTAGGATTTTTTCTCCTGATTTTAGTTGGCGGCGGCCTACTTACCCTGCCATTTTTTAGTAATAGTGGGCATGGGACAAATTTTATCGATGCGCTTTTCACTGCAACTTCTGCCGTCTGCGTGACGGGATTGACGACATTGAATACAGCAGAACATTGGAACAGTGCTGGTCAGTTTTTGATCATGCTTTTGATTGAGATTGGCGGTCTTGGCTTTATGATGGTTCCGATTCTATGCTTTGCATTGATAAAGAAAAAAGTCAGTCTCAGCACACGTATTATATTAAAAGAAGCGCTAAATCTAGAAGAAGTATCAGGTGTGATGAAGCTCATGCTTTACATCCTGAAATTGGCCTTTGTGATCCAATTGATTGGTACGGTTGCTTTATCTTTTGTATTCGTGCCTGAATTTGGCTGGTTGAAAGGGATCTGGTACAGTTTGTTCCACGCAATCTCTAGTTTTTGTAATGCAGGGTTTGATTTGTTAGGAGACAGTTTAGCCAATCACCAGCAAAATGTCTATTTGATCATGGTGGTATCAGCTTTGATCATTTCTGGCGGATTAGGCTTTATCGTTTGGCGTGACTTATTGGAATATCATCAGAAAAAGAAGATGACGATTCATTCAAAAATCGCATTAACCGTTACAGGTACCCTTTTATTAGGCGGTTTCGTTGTGTTCTTTTTCACAGAACACAATGGGGCAACATTAGTGGAAGGGAATATGTTTCAACGATTGGCAAATACTTTTTTTATGAGTGTAACACCTAGAACGGCTGGATATTATTCAGTTGATTACCTCCATATGAGTCATGCCGGTCTGATCTTAACGATGTTTTTGATGTACATTGGCGGAACATCTGGGTCGACTGCCGGCGGATTGAAAACAACTACGTTAGGTGTGTTGCTGATCCAGATGCGTTCGATGTTGAAAGGACGTACGAGAGCGGAAGCATTTGGCCGTACAATCCGTCAAGGCGCAGTGTTGCGAGCACTCACGTTGTTTTTTATCACGTTGACACTGTGTGTAGTCGCCATCATGATTTTATCAGTGACTGAAACGATACCTAAAACTTCTGGCATCGAATATATTGCTTTTGAGGTCTTCTCTGCATTTGGAACAGTAGGACTTACGATGGGATTGACGCCAGACTTGACTGCAATAGGGAAATTGATCATTATAGCGCTTATGTACATTGGACGAGTTGGGGTATTGACTGTGGTCTTCTCTCTGATGACAAAAGCACAAAGAACTCAATCAAAATACAAATATCCAGAAGAAAGTGTCATGATTGGATAATTTCATCTTCTGACAGAAATCTAGTGATCTAGCAAAATAAGAAAATAAAATATAAGACAAATTTTTTTGCTGTTTGGTTACTTTAAGTGCAAAATGTTCATTTGCTTTTTGAGGCACTATCCGTTGTTGAACTTCGGGTAGTGCCTCTTTTTTTATCGAAAGGAATCAATCAGCTATGATTCCTTTATTTATCAATAGATTATAATTCATATTTTTTTATTTTTTCTTTTACGATACTTAGTCCAGAAGCTAAAATCTCAAGGTTGTTTGAAGATAGGGAAATACGAACGAATGCATCCGGTTGTGCTCGCGTAGTAAAGCGTCGGGAATGATAGAGTCGGATGCCGTTAGACAGAAAGTCATTCTCAATCCTCTTAGGATCAATCTCAGGATCAACTGGAAGAATTCGATAATAAGGAACACGATTCGTTGGTTTTTCTACTTTGAAAAGAGAATCAAAAAGCTGATTAGCTCTTTTCGTAAGATTTAATTTAGTTTCTAAGATTCTATTTGCTTCATTTGAATGGAGGATTTGAGTGATGACCTCCACATCTAATCCAGAAGTTTTCACATTTATATTAAAAATTGCTTGTTCTATCTTGCTTTGGACATGTACTGGGGCTACAAGATAAGCAACTCGCAATCCAGAACAAATAAATTTTGTCATTCCAGCTAAGTAGATTGTTTGGTTAGGTAACAATTTTTGGAAAGGAGGAATGATCTTATGTTGATAATAAGTTGTTAAAAAAGAATGGATATCATCTTCGATAACCCATAGACCTTCTTTTTCAATTACTTCGGCTAATTGCTCTCGTCTTTGGTGAGAGATTTGAAACCCTATAGGATTATTGCAAGAAGGCATAAGAAAGACACCATGGATCTTCTTTTTTCTACATTCCTGAATCAATATATCAGGTCGCATTCCTTGCTCGTCAAAATCAATTGGAACGATCTCTAAATGATATAATTGAGCCAATTCAATGAAATTAGCGTACGTATATCGGTCTGTTGCTATTCTATCACCTGGAGAGAAAAGTGCAGAAAGTGTGATAGCCAATCCATTTTGAACACCGGAAACAATAGACAGAGATTCTAAAGACGGAATGACTCCTTGAGTTTTTAACCAATTTGCTGCAGTAGTCAATTGAAAATTTGTGCCTTTGGGATCTTGGTAATTAAGCAAACCAACAAGATTTGGGTTATTACCAGTTGATTGAATAAACGGGACAACGAATTTATTACATTCTTCAAAAGAACTAACCAGACCAAAATCAATGATATGTTCGGTTACTTCATTGGTAGAGATGGTAATGGATTCAAAGACATTGGGAGAAATAAAAGTGCCACTTCCAATATTCGTATACAGCAAACCTTTCTCAATTCCGTATTTATAAGCCTTGCCAACGGTAGTAAAATTTAAATCTAAATAATCAGCTAGCTCTCTTTGGGAGGGTAATTGAGTGTTTTTCTGTAATTTATTCTTTAAAATATCTTGTTCTAATTGTTGAATCAATGATCGATAATAAGGACGCTTCAATTTTTGTTTGTCTGGCCGCCAAGTTAACGGGTAGTTGTCATAAGAATTAATAGGCATTTTCTCCACTCCTTAAAATTGTATACCATACAATTTTACCATTGATTGTATTGATTTTAGAAGTTAATCTTTTGTGAGGAGGGAATTGTCTATGAAAATTATTAATTTTGAGGAAGTAGTAGCTTCTTTTAGTTTTGAAGAAGCGATCCAAGTAATGAAAAAATGTTTCTTTGATTATGAAAGTGGTAAAATCAGCCAAAATCCTCGATTGGTGGAAATTTTACCGGACGGAAAAGACAAAAATGTGTTTGCGATGATGCCTGCCTATTTGGGAGAGAATAGATATTTTGGAACAAAAGTCATTACCGCTTTCCCGGATAATCATCAGTATCATTTACCTTCTCATTTAGGAGAGATTTTCTTGTTTGATGCTCAAAACGGACTACCCAGAGCATTGATAAACGCAAATGCAGTCACTTGGATTCGAACAGCTGCTGTATCTGCGCTAGCAACAGATTACTTAGCAGATCAGCATGCAGAAACACTTGCTTTAATTGGAGCTGGTCAACAAGCATTGTCGCATTTGGCTGCGATTTCTACCATTCGTCGCATCACTACAGTGTTTGTTTACGATATTTTAGAAGAAAGACGAAATGCTTTTATCGCTAATGCTAAAAATCAGTATCCTAAAATGACGTTTATAAATGCAATATCAGTAGAAGATGCAGTACGCTCAGCGGAAATCATTTGTACGTTGACCCCTAGTAAAGAGGCATTTCTTCAAAAAGAGTGGGTAAGGGAAGACGCACATATCAATGCTGTGGGCACGTTTACTCCTGATACAAGAGAGATAAGTACACCATTGATGGAAACTTCTCAAATCTATGTAGATGATTACTCAGCTGCCTTAACAGAAAGCGGAGACCTACTTATAGCCATGTCAGAAGGAGATTTAGAGGAATCTTGTATTGTTGGTACATTAGGCGAATTAGTTTCTGGGAAAAAAACAGTTTACAAAGGAGAATCGAGTCCGACGATTTTCGACGCAGTTGGTCTAGCTGTTGAAGATCTTTGCTGTGCAGAATATATTTATAACAAATTAGAGAGAGGATCTTTAAAATGAACTTAGATTATTACGTAGTTGATGCATTTGCAGATGAGGTGTTCAAAGGAAATCCAGCAGCAGTGTATGTTCTAGAAGAATGGCTGCCAGAATGTACGATGCAAAAAATTGCCATTGAAAACAATTTATCTGAAACAGCATTTACAGTGAAGAAAAATCAAGGATTTGAGCTTAGATGGTTTACGCCAGATCGAGAAATCGATCTTTGTGGTCACGCGACATTAGCAACAGCATTTGTTTTATTTAACTATTACAAAATACTTGATGAAACGATTAAATTTTCTACTCAAAGCGGTAATCTATTTGTGACAAGAATTGAAGATTATTATTACATGGATTTTCCTAGTATTATGCCAAAAAAAGTACCGATATTGTCTGAATATGAAGAAGCGATTGGGGCTAAGATTAAAGAAGCCTACTTAGCACGTGATTTATTTTTCGTATTAGAAGATGAAAAAACAGTGGCTAAATTGCAGCCAGATTTCACAAGTATCAAAAATTTTGATTTAGGAATAGGGGTCATCGTGACAGCAGAAAGTGTGCAAGAAGACTTTGTTTCTAGAACCTTCTTTCCAAAATTAACAATTAATGAAGATCCAGTATGTGGATCAGCACATTCTAATCTTATTCCTTATTGGGCAAAAAGAATGAGTAAAACAAAATTGTCAGCTTACCAAATGTCATCAAGGGGCGGGTATCTAGAGTGTGAATTAAAAGAAGATCGTGTGATAATAGGAGGAAAAGCAGTTTTGTTTTCTAAAGGTACCTCGTTTATTTGATTTCTTTCAAATGAACTAAAAATAAATAAGTGGAGAGTGGTAGCCTTATAACTGCAATAGTTATTAAAAAAAGACGCAAACTTTTTCAATTTAAAGAAAGTTTGCGTCTCATTTTAATTATTGGCGTTTGTTTTTTGTTCAATCAAGAGCAAAATGCCCCCTACTAACTATCCTCGGATGACTTCGATTTTATAACCATCAGGGTCAATGACAAAGTAGTAAGAAGGCGCAGTGCCAGGTAATCCTTTTAAGTCAGTAATTTCAAGACCTGCAGCTTTATGCTGTTCATGTAATTTTTCTAAATCATCAGCTGCAATAGCGATATGACCATAACCATTTCCTAAATCATAGGCACCATGATCGTAGTTATAAGTCAACTCCAATTCATAGTCATCCCCAGGAAGTGTCAAATAAACAAGTGTAAATTTGTTTTCTGGAAAATCACGGCGGCGGCTTTCTTCAAAACCAAATGCCTTTTGATAAAATTCGATTGATGCTTCAAGATCTTTCACTCGAACACATGTGTGAGCCATTTTCATAGATTCATCTCTCCCTTTCCTTTTATTTAATCATAACAAAAAGAAGTAAGGAAATAGTTGATTTGTGCTTGTTCATGAGAAATTTCTCATGTAAAATGGATAGAAAATAAAACTGTTAAGGTGGAAACTATTCATGGATAAACCAGTTTTTGGTGAAAAAAAGCAATTTGCTGATTATCAAACCCGTTATGCAGCATATATCGTCATAGAAAGAGATCAGCAGATTGCAGTAATCGAGGCTCCAAATGGTGCTTTTTTTCTTCCTGGCGGGGAAATTGAAGGAGATGAGACGAAAGAAGAAGCAATCGCTCGTGAGCTAGTAGAAGAAATGGGGATTGCGGCAGAAATCGCTTTCTATCTGGGAGAAGCAGATGAGTACTTTTACTCGAATTATCGTGCAACTTATTACTATAATCCAGGATATTTCTTTGCTGCTGATTCTTGGAAGCGTATAGGAGAACCCACAGAAAAGACCAATAAAATCTGGTGGGTCAGTCCTCGAGAAGCACTTGAAAAATTGAAACGTGGCAGCCATCGATGGGCAGTCGAGAGATGGGTCGAAAAAAATAAAAAATAAAAACTGAAAGAAAGCGAGTAGAACAGCTTTCTCTCAGTTTTTTTATTACAGAACGTATTTTTTGATTGCTTCAGCTACGCCGTGTTCGTCGTTCGATGAAGTAATGACATTTGCTGCTTCTTTGACAAGAGAAACGGCATTTCCCATAGCTACTCCTAGACCAGCATATTCAATCATGGATAAGTCGTTCTCGTTATCCCCGATAGCCATGATTTCATCTTGATCAATACCAAGATGCTGTCCAAGATTCGCAACTGCCGCACCTTTACTTGCTTCTTTATTTAGTACTTCAAAGTAATAGGGTGCACTTTTGACCGTTGTGTATTTATCACGGAAAGTTTGCGGTAAACGTGCAATTGCTGCGTCTAAAATTTCTGGTTCGTCGATCATCATCATTTTGACGATGTTCATGTCTGGTGTCATTTCTTCAGGTGTTCGATATTTTAGCGGCATCTTGACTAAGCTTGCTTCGTGGATCGTATAAGCGCTGATATCTCGATTAGGTGTGTAGATCGCTTTGTCATCAATCGAATGGAGATGACTGCCAACACGGCGTGCCATCACTTCGATCTCTAGAAAATCTTCATGAGTCAGACCGTGACGGGCAATGATTTTACCTGATTTTGTTTGTTGTACGAGTGCCCCATTATAAGTAATAACGTAATCATTATCTTGAAAAAGGTCCAGCTCATTTAACTGTTCTTGGACACCTGGTAAGGGGCGACCAGTACATAAAACGATTGAGACCCCTTTTGCAACAGCAGCGGCAATCGCTTCTTTTACTTCTTTTGTTACTTCTCTTTTCTCATTTAATAAAGTACCATCGATGTCGATAGCGACTAGTTTGATAGCCATAATTTCCTCCAATATATTTCAGTTTATTTCAATCAATGCGCCATTACGGATATGGCTGGCAAATTCTTGATAAGTTTCATCAAATAAATCATAATGATCACGCAAGGATGGGTCAACCATTTCTTTTGGAAAGAAAAATCGCTCATCCCCTTGTTCTTGTCCCGCTAAAGCGGCAACAAGCTGACTAACCTGTGATAATTCTATCAAAGTTCCGTCATTTCGCAAAATCTCGATTTGCGTGCGATGTCTGCCTTGTTCTGGGCGATAAAAATCATAAGGCAGATCGTAGCTAGAGTTGACAGCAGTGTAATAAACAGGGTTATAGCCGACCTTTTCTACTAACAAAGTGAGTTTTTGAATCAAATTTGAATCCCGGTTGCCAGAAAAAGTGGCGGATTTCAGTGGTTTACGATTCAAAAAACGTTTAGCTAAATCATTTAAAATAGGATCAGCAGATTCAGACCATTGAGTAAAGTAAGTACCCAAGACCCCATCATCAAGTTTGAGGTATTCTTCTAAAGTAAAGCTTCCGTCAAGAAATGGCAAGAGTAGTTGAGAGTGAAGTTCAAAACTGCTGGCATCTTCTTGATACAACTCGTGCGCGCGATGAAGCAGATGCTCCAAGATCACTTCCATACCACGGGAAACAGGATGGAAGTACACTTGCACATACATTTGATATCGGCTAACGATATAATCTTCCACTGCATGCATGCCGCTCATGGAAAAGGCGATCCCGCCTTCATATGGACGAATCACACGTAATATTCGGGTAAGGTCAAATGTTCCATACTCCGTTCCAGTGAAATAAGCATCCCGAAGTAAATAGTCCATTCGATCTGCATCGATCTGGCTGGAAATCATTTGGACAACTTGCGGATTAGGGTAGGTTTTTTGGATCACGCTCGCTACTTTTTCAGGAAAACCTTCTTCTACTCGGTTAAGGATCTGATACACCTCTGTTTCTGGAGAAGTGATAATCTCTACAGTGATAGCCTCGTGATTCGTGTGGAAGATATGCTCGAATGTATGAGAGTAAGGACCGTGACCGACATCATGCAATAGTGCCGCACATAAAGTTACTAGCCGTTCCTGATCATCCCAGCCTCCGTTGCCTATCTTTTCTTTTGGAAAATTTCGAGAAAAGATATCGCAAATTCGTCTTGAAATCTCATAAACACCTAATGAATGGGTAAAACGGCTATGTTCTGCTCCGTGAAAAGTGAAAGAAGCAGTGCCTAATTGTTTGATTCGTCGCAGACGTTGGACTTCTTTCGAGTTGATCAAATCTAAGATTACTTGATGCTGGACATGGATATAGTTATGGACTGGGTCACGAAAAACTTTCTCCATAGGCAGCATTTGATATTTATAAGGGGTTGTCATATTGTAGCTCCTTTATGTTATTGCGTTGTTCCATTCTCTGGATTTGGTTGTTCCATTGCTCCAGCTGGATTTCTTTTTTTAGCCAGTCGGTAGAATCCAGTAAATCACTTGCAGAATACAGCTTTTCAAAAGCTTTTGCAAATGATTCTTTGACTTCTTCTACGAGAAGGGGATGGTCAAGCAGTTCTTCAAGTGTTGCCATTGTGGCAGGATCAACTGCAGGATAGCCATTTGTACCAAAGCCTTCTTTTAAAGCAGATTGATAAAATCGTTTCATGACTTGCCCGCGCTTTTCCTGATTACCGTTGACACTTAAGTACATCATAACAGAAATCCCATTTTTGATGCGACGCTGAGCGATGCCGGCAAATTTTTTGCCATGGATGCTTAAATCATAAGTTCCAGGACAATAAGAATGGGTGATTTCGAATGCTTGAATCGGTGCCTTCGGAAAGGCGTATTTAGTCAATCGAAGCATTTGATCGTAAGCTTCATCGATGGTTATTTTTTTTTTGTCATTCTGGGGGAAAATCAAAGAAATATTCAAAATCCCTTCGTCTGATACGATTCCTAATCCACCTGAGTTTCTGATTACCGGAGCATAACCTGCATCTTTCAGTGTTTGGATCCCGTCTCTAAGAAAAGGTGTCCGAACATCTTTCATACCTAAGATGACGGTGCAGTCATATTGCCAGAAATGCAAAAAGATCTGCTGGTGTTCTTTGGAATATTCCGTTAATATATCTGTTAATGCGAAAGGGGAAAAGTCGTTTTTTCGATAAATGTGCTGATCTAGTCGAATCGCAGGGTTCATTCAACCGGCTCCTTTTTATAAATTCATATTTTCTACAATATTATACTCTAAATTCAAGGAGTTGTTTTGAAAAAAAGGTTTTCTGTAAAAATGGACAAGTTGGTTGACAAAACAAAAGAAACTAGGAACAATGTAGCTATGAGAAGTAAAGGAGAATGAAGAATGGAATTATCACAAGGAACACCGATTTCGATCAAATTGCGTACAAAAGTGAAACAACAAGGGGAAGTGCAAGATTTTTATTTTGATTTGAAAGGGCAAATGGTGACGATTGGCGATACGCTGTACATACGGTATAAAGAGATTCAGGAGGAAACAGGCGATGAAATCCCTGTAACGATCAAATTAGTTCCAGATGGTCATGTACAGCTGATCCGTGCAGGAGAAATGCGAATGCGTTTGAAATTTGGTTACAAAGAACGATTAGAAACAGCCTATCGAACACCATACGGTATGATCCAGATTGCTACCTTTACGAAAGAACTGCATGTAAGTTTGAAAGACCGTCCCACAGCAGGAAAGGTTCGGATCGATTATGATTTGTTCATGGGACTAGAAAAAATCGGCGAATATTATTTGACATTGGATTTTACAGCGTAAATATAAAAGAAAAGTTTGATTTTTTGTGTCTGATTTTGTATGATAAGGAGTAGACTGTGAAAGGACGTGTCCTGATTGGAAATTAGTGTATTTGAAGGTGCAAACAAAAGCGAATTATCAATGATCGAAGTAGCACACGCGATCTTAGAACAACGTGGCGATGTCATGGATTTTTCTGATTTAGCCAACCAAATCCAAAACTATCTTGGCAAATCAGATAGTGAAATTCGTGATTCACTCGCACAATTTTATACTGACTTGAATATTGACGGCAGCTTTATCTCATTAGGGGATAATCGTTGGGGTTTGCGTTCATGGTATGCTATCGATTCGATCGATGAAGAAGTAAACCATGGAATGGACGAAGAGGATGAAGATACTCCGCGTCGCCGTAAACGCAAGAAAGTCAACGCCTTTATCAATGATGATGAAGACGCGATCGATTACAATGACGATGACCCAGAAGATACAGATCTGACAGAAGAAGACGACGATGATCTGTTTGATGACGATGATGATGAAGATGAAGAAATCGCTGCTTATAATTCTGACTTGCAAGAAATTGGAGCAGATGACCCAACAGATGATGAAGAAGACTTGCCTGGGAATATCGAAGAAGATTTAAGTATCATAGACGAAGACGATGATGATGAAGACTATGAAGAGGAAGAATTTTCTGACTCTGAAAAAGAATAAACATCATTTACTGTAGAGGCTGTGACGGAAGTGGCCAACTTCAAGAAATTTCCACTTATTTCCGAAGAAGCTACTTCTAGAACACCGTGTATCAGAGGTTGCAACAGAGACGTTGAAGCTATCAGAATAAGAAGGTGTGACATGATTTTTGTCACACCTTCTTTTTTGTATATAAAAATTCAAAGTAAATACATAAAAAATAAAATAATTGAAACTTTTAGCGTACCTTGTACGTCATATTAAGTGAGGCGGAAAGGAGTGGAGAATGATTTTTACTGGATATAAGAAAAAACGGCAGATTGAAAAATACCGTCACCTGCTGAATGGACTCATCGAAACTGATTATCAAAAAATGTTCCGTATCACGATGAATTACGTACATGATAAAGAAGAGGCCTTAGATGTGATGCAAGATAGTTTCCATAAAGCACTGAAGTATTTTGAAAAAGAAAAAGAAATCGAGCATTTTAATGCATGGTTTTACCGGATATTGATCCGCACGGCATTAGATAGTTGGCGCAAACAAAAAAGGACACCTGTTGACTTATTTGAAATTCAAGATATCCCGCAGCAATTACCTTTAGAAACTTCCGTTGCAGAACTCCATATGATTTTAGATAAAATAGACAGTCCGGAAAAAGAGATTCTGATCCTTTACTTTTTTGAAGGATTTCGTTTGAAAGAAATTGCGACTATCTTAGATATGAACGAAAACACAGTTAAAACAAAAATGTATCGTTCACTGAATGTTTTACGTCAAATCCTAGAATGAAGGAGAGAAGACCGCTATGTATTCCCAAAAAGAAAAGTTAAAAAAACTAAAGAAAACTTATAAAGAACAAGAAATTCCAAAAGGGCTTCAAGAGGAGATCCGCCAGCGTTTTCTTATCGAAGAGCAATCATTCATAAAAGCAAGACGGAGAAAGAGACGCCTCCAAGGGTTCGTAGTATCTTTGGCTATCGTGATGATTACAACAAGTAGTCTTCTTTTTAATAGTCAAGTTCGAAGCTTTGCAGAAGACTTACCAATTTTAGGATCAGTCATTGAATTGATCTTAGGCGAACGTTTTACTGATCAATCTGAAAAAATCGATATTCAAGTACCGAAGATCCATACTCAAAATGAGAAAGAAAATAAAACGATTCATGGATTAAACCAAAAATACTTTCACGAAGGACAAGCAGATTTTAAAAAAGCTGAAAAAGAATACGGAAATCTTGAAACGGATCATTACCAAGTTCTGGGTGATTATCAGAAAATCGTAGACGATGACCGGTTTCTTGTGATCGAAAGACAGATTACCCAAACAGCAGCGGATAGCCACGTTGAAAAAAGATACGACACGATCGATAAGAAAAACAGTGTCCAGCTCTCACTTCCGCTGTTATTCAAAGATGACACCTATATATCTGTTTTGACAAAAGAAGTCAAGCGGCAAATGGCCGAACAAGTCAAGGAAGATCCGTCTAAGTACTATTGGACTGAACAAGATATTCAAGAAGGAACGATAGAAAAACCAACACTTGTTACACCAACACGAAGTTTTTATTTGAATAAAGAACATCAATTAGTTCTGACTTTTTCTCAATATGAAATTGCTCCTGGTTATATGGGAACACCAGAATTTGTCATTCCCAAGTCCGTGACAAAAACGATTTTGGCATCGGAAGATTATTTGGATCATTAGGCGAGAAGTAGTTGCGACTAGCAGTTTCAATTCTTTACAGTTATTTTCAAGTAAGTAATTAAGAAGAGAAAAAGAGAAAGAAGAGATATAGTGAAAAGAAATTATTTAGTTATCAGTATCATTGCTTTATCCGTGCTTTTATTTTTCGAAGTCACTTCGGTCGCCTCCTTGATTAACAAAGACAAAGGACAAGCAACTTCTTCGGAGCGTTCATCACAATCTTTCAAACAATCAGAACAATCAACGAATA
>NZ_KV817717.1:0-6273 GCF_001814765.1 Enterococcus sp. HMSC061C05 | reverse complement strand
TCGAGGGTCAGCTGATTGAACACCGTTTATTCGAAATAAAGGACTGTGACACGATTTTTGTCACAGTCCTATTTGCTATCCGTTGTAAAATTGTATTCGACTCCGAATGAATCTTTTAGCCTTGCTTGATTGTCAGCTACCCATGTAAATTCCTTTTTGTAATCTTTTCCGATTAGATAAGTTTTTTTATTATCAGAATCGATTTCCACTCTTCCATTTTTGACTTTCCTGTTGAAACTTTGCAGTAATTCTGGATTTTCAGTAGAAATAGTTTCGGAAGGAAAGTCTTCTTTAATCATTTCAGCCAGTAACAGTCGATCGGTTTCGCTTAACAATTTTGTTGGAGAGGTATTTAAATTTATATTTTGTTTAAATTCTTTACTGATTTCTAAATACCCATTATCTAAAATATAAGTTCCTCTAGTTTGTAAGGTTCCATTAGCTGTAATTTGTTCTATTGTGACATAAGTTATTTTATTGTAATTCGAATTGCAACCGCTGATTATGAATAATAATAACAAATGTGATGTATAAATAGTTCTTTTTAATAACTTTTTTTCCATGTGATCCTCTCCTTTAATCTCTATTTTTCTTATATTTTACCATATTTGAAAAATGATGGTAATATAATTGAAGTTTTGTTTGATGCGCATAAAAATTCAATGTATGATCAGAGTGTAAAAAATAGAAATGGAGGTTTTTTTATGATTAAAAATGTTTTTTTATCTAGTTGTTTTTTACTGTCCGTTGCTGTTTTTTTATTAAGTAATAACGGTGTCCATGCTGAAGCAAAAGATTTTAGCTATGGTGAGGATGCTCCTTCTCACATTGTAGAAACCACTATTTTTGATTTCGATCAAATGAAGTTTATCACTATTTCTCCACAAGCTATATTGACACGTTATTGGACAAGTGGATGGACAACGACTGGAAATCCTGCTCCAGCTGTTGCATTCTTCCGATCTGGAGCCTATCGAGGTTGGCTTGGAAAATATAGGGAAATGCCTGTTTCAAATGGAACTCGAGGATATTATGAGGGATATTTTTATCACCATTCCTTACCTTTACCGATTCCTTCAAAAATAAATTTCAGGGAAGGAGATATATAAGTGAAAAAATTTAAGAACTTATTTATTTTAACAATGGTTATATGGGGATTAACCGCTTTTTCACAAAAAATACATGCCGATACAAATGATTTAAGTGCTGAGCAAGTAATGAGTACTATCAATAGCAGAGGTAGTAAAGTTATCTACCATACAAGACGATCGGCTACTTTAAGCGGTCTAACAAATACAATTATATATAATGATGGTATTTATTGTGGGCAATTATATTTACAAAGTTGGTCTTACGACAAAGATTTTGCTACAGGAAGATTCTGGTATGTAGGGATATACAGAGGGACGGTCAGATCGAATGGAGGATGTCTTATCGGTCGATTAAAGTTTTAATATGTGATAGGAGAATATAGACGGATGAAATAGCACTTTTTTAGTTCATCAAGAGTGTTTGAATACCTCTGCTTCGTGGGGAGTTTTGGTATTTTCTATTATTGATAAGAAATATTGGGAGTCGTTACTCGATCAAGTAACGACTCCCAATATCGTAGATTCTTCATTTTGACTTAGATGTTGAGGTTGTTTATTGTTAGCTTGCTTTCATGCTGCTTTTATTTTTTCTAATTCATATCAAATCGATAGGATAAAGGCTTTTCTTTGTTTTTATTCTTTCGGTAAAGCCAGTAATCTAAAACCGCAGCAATACAAATACAAACAGGAGCATCTTCATCATTTGAGATATCCAGTACATAGTAATCTCCTGAAAAAAGCGTAGCTTTATCCATCTTCATGATTTGTTGATTGAAATGATGGATTTGATATTGATGATTATAGATATCACCTTGGACTGTCCAGTGAAGCCTACGAATATAATAAAAATCACCGGGCCAATTGAATATTTTCTGCATGGTTCCCACTTTTTCGAACTCCTTATACAGTTCAAAACGCGTACCGAATGTCAGGCTTATTTGCTTGATGTGGGCAACAAGATCGCCATTCATGGCATAAAGAGACAACGCATCGCCCTTTGTTCCCCAGCGACCAACCATCAAAAACAGGGAATGCCCTTTTTCGTTTTTGACGATTGTCCGAGTTGCACGTCCAAGCTGTTTTTCCTGAATGAAAAATTCTGACATCTATCTCCCTCTTTTCTAGATAAAACTATAAGTCTTCTGCAATCGCGCGCAATATGGCTTTTCCTACGCCAGATTCAAGGTTCGTGTCCGTTGTATATTTGGCATAATCTTTTACTTCGATTTCTGCATTTCCCATTGCAAAACTGACTCCTGCCACTTGCAGCATGCTGACATCATTGAAATTATCACCAATCGTCATGACTTCTTCTAAAGAAATGCCACGCTCATGCGCGACATGGGCAACGGCAATCCCTTTTTGAGCGTTTTTATGGTTCACTTCAATATTGTTTTGACCAGAAGAAGTGACAGCTAAATCACCTAAAAGAGAAATCTGCTTACCAACTGGTCCTAACACAGCAGGTCCTTCTGTATGAAAACAGATAATTTTCAAGACTTCCAGATTCTTTTCTTCCAAAATGGTACGAATACTGTCTACATATGTGATGTGCAGCAACTCCAGCTTAGCTGAGGCCATGGCAATCGCCATTTTATACGTAAGGTGAGGTAAATGGGTAGCGACCATGGAAGCAAAACTTTCGATCCGCTTCGCTTGATTTTCAGAATAAAGACCATCGTTGGTTGCTACTTCATAGTAAATACCGTTAGCGTCTAAAATATCCAAAACAGAGGTTGCTTGATTAGTTGGGATGGATACGGTAAACAAGGAATTTCCTTTTTTATCAAATACTTGTGCCCCGTTCAAAGTGATCATCGCACAATCGATTCCTACTTCATCCAAAGCGGCGCGAGCTTCTTGATAGTTTCGTCCAGTAGCGACCATGAACTCAACGCCGGCATCGTTTGCAAAACGTATCGCTTCGGCATTTTCAGGAGAAACACTCATATGGGCATCTAATAATGTACCATCCATATCTGATGCAATTAATTTGATCATAATGATTATCGTTCCTTTCTGCTTCTTGTTCCTAGTTTACCATATTAATCAAGTGCTGAGGGGGAAGATTGTCCCTTGTGATTGAAGAAAATGTGAGTTATTCTTTTTATTAGGAGGTGGAGGTTTTGAAAGAAATCATTCATAACAGTTGGCAAGAAGTTTTGTCCTCAGAATTTTCAAAAGATTATTATCTGCATCTAAGAGAATTTTTAAAGAAAGAATATGCGACCCAAAAGATCCATCCAGATATGTATCATATCTATGAAGCGTTGGAATTGACTCCTTATGAAGAAGTCAAAGTAGTGATCTTAGGACAAGATCCTTATCATGGAGAAAACCAAGCTCATGGATTATCTTTTTCTGTGCAGCCCGGCGTGAAGATCCCGCCATCTTTAAGAAATATCTACAAGGAGCTTCATGATGATCTTGGTATCGTACCTGTTCAACATGGAAACCTAGTATCATGGGCTAAACAGGGAGTCCTCTTACTCAACACTGTTCTTACTGTTCGGGAAGGGCAAGCTTATTCACATCGCGGGAAAGGTTGGGAAAGATTAACAGACACGATCATTGAAAAATTAAATGAACGAGAAAAACCAATCGTGTTTATCTTGTGGGGAAAACCGGCGCAAGAAAAAATCAAAATGATCGATAAGAGCCGTCATATCATCATTACATCTCCACATCCCAGTCCGCTATCTGCAAGCCGTGGCTTTTTCGGTTCCAAACCCTTCTCGAAAACGAATGATGCACTCCTTGCGTTAGGAGAAGAACCGATTGATTGGCAGCTGCCTGAAACAGTGTAATAAAACAGCGCTTTCCTGTTATAGCGCAGTTTGCCATATATGTGAAAAACTTCATTTTTCCGGCATTTTTGACTGATACAGATAAAATAAACTGTTCTTTTTTTATGGAATAGTGTATGATAATACATATAAAAACGTCTGGAGGTCATCTTGTGGAATTGTTTGATAGTTTAAGATTTAAGATTGTTCGCCGTGGGATCAAAATCGTTTTCCCGGAAGCTACTGATGCTCGAATTTTAGGTGCAGCTGCCCGGTTGAAAGCAGAAGAACTGGTGGAACCCATTTTAGTAGGAAACGAAGAAGAAATAAGAAATGCAGCACATGCCAGAGGAATCAAAACATCTAGCTTTACGATCATTAGTCCTGATACTTACGATAAGTGGGATGAAATGGTAGATGCTTTTGTCGAACGTAGAAATGGAAAGGCATCCAAAGAACAAGCAGAAAAGATTTTAAAAGATGTGAATTACTTTGGCACGATGCTTACGTATATGGGTGTTGCAGACGGCATGGTCTCTGGAGCAATCCATTCGACTGGTGACACTGTTCGTCCAGCACTTCAAATCATCAAAACAAAACCTGGTGTCAGTCGGACAAGTGGTGCGATGATCATGGTACGTGGAAGAGACCAAGAAAAATATGTCTTTTCTGATTGTGCAATCAATGTGAATCCAACTGCACAAGAATTGGCAGAAATCGCTGTAGATTCTGCAAAAACAGCTGAACTGTTCGATATCGAACCAAAAGTGGCGATGATGAGCTTCTCGACAAAAGGTTCAGCGAAATCGCCAGAAGTAGACAAAGTAGTTGAAGCCACTAAAATCGCTAAAAAACTAGCACCGCAATATTTGATCGACGGCGAATTGCAATTTGATGCTTCTTATGTTCCTTCAGTTGCACAACTGAAAGCGCCAGATTCAGAAGTAGCTGGTCAAGCAACAGTCTTTGTATTTCCAGAATTGCAATCAGGAAATATTGGCTATAAAATTGCTCAACGTTTCGGTAACTTTGAAGCAATCGGACCAATCTTGCAAGGTTTGAACAAACCGGTTTCTGATTTGTCTCGTGGAGCAAATGAAGAAGACGTATATAAATTATCGATTATCACAGCAGCACAGACATTGATTGATTAATAAATACACACGGACTAGTCCAAAACGGCAGCTGCTGTTCTTGACTAGTTCGTTTTTTTCTTTAAAAAAACTTCATTACGCGATATACTGGCAAAAAGAAAGAAGAGCGGGAGAAGATGAAAAATGATTGAACTATCAGGATTAACAATGACAGAACAATTTGCAGAGGCAATTGGTCATTCCGCCATGCCAGGTGATAATCTGATATTGACTGGTGATCTAGGTGCGGGTAAAACAACATTGACGAAAGGTATCGCCCAAGGACTGGGAATAACGCAAATGATCAAAAGTCCGACATACACGATTATTAGAGAGTATAATCAAGGCAGGATTCCGTTGTATCACATGGATATTTATCGGGTAGCAGCTAGCGGAGCTGACTTAGGGTTAGATGAATATTTTGAAGGAGATGGACTTTCCGTTGTCGAATGGGGAAATCTATTAGAAGAAGCACTGCCAGAAGATTATTTGGAACTGATTTTAGAAAAAAGTGATACAGATTTAGAAAAGCGTTATGTGAAATTGATCTCATATGGTGAACAAAGTGAAACATTCAAACAGCGAATCCTAGAAAAATGGGTTGAAAACCATGAGTGAAGAAATTGGAATCATCTTGCGGGAAGCAGTGCCAAAAGATGCAAAAGATATTCTTTCGATGATGGAACAAGTCAATAGCGAGACAGAATTTTTAGCTTTAGACGAAGCTGAACTTCTTTTACCCCCAGAAACTTTATCAGAAGAGTTGGGTTATATGTACGAAAGCAACAATAATTTATTGCTGCTTGCTCTCAATGAGGGGACGATTGTTGGAACAGCATCAGTCAAAGCAGACAGTCAATTTCGTTTATCTCATGTGGGAGAAGTCGGTATCAGTATCCTGCAGGAATATTGGGGAATGGGACTAGGTACTCTTATGCTAGAAGAAATCATCAATTGGGCGAAGGAAATGGGTGTACTTTTTCGATTGGAGCTGGATGTTCAAGTTCGTAATGAAAGAGCCGTACACCTTTACCAGAAAATGGGTTTCCAAATCGAAGCGGTCATGCCTAGAGGGGCAAGAACAGATTTAGGTGAATTTTTAGATGTATATAAAATGAGTTATTTGATTGAATAGAAAAAATAAGAAAAGAGTTAAGAAACTGTCAACCTTTTGGGAAGGCAGAAAAACGCACGAATGGACTGTGACAAAAGTCGTGTCGCAGTCCATTTTTTTGAATAAACGGTGTTCAAAAGCTTGCATCT
>NZ_KV817716.1:0-50680 GCF_001814765.1 Enterococcus sp. HMSC061C05 | reverse complement strand
ACCGCAGATGCAAGCTTTTGAACACCGTTTGTTCGGGAAAGAGCGTGGGACAAAAGTAAAGAGCACTTTTGTCCCACGCTCTAAACACGTATAAACGGTGGAAGCAGAAGCAACTCCTTCTTATTTCTTGGAGTTGCTTCTGTCCCAGTCTCTTTTTTGATCAACATGGTTTTATTCAGTTATCTTCAAAATGATTTTTCCGATGTTTTTGTTTGCTTCCATATATTCATGCGCTTGTTTGACTTCGCTGAATTGGAATGTACGGTCAATGATTGGCCGAATCTTGCCACTTTCTAGAAAAGGCCCCGCTTTTTCCATAAAAGTTTGTGCGAGCTCTGCTTTATACTGATCACTTCTAGGTGTCAATAATGTACCAAGAAGTTGGACACGTTTCCCAATCAATACACCGAGGTCTATCTCAGGCACAATGGTTCCGCCAAGCATACCAATCAAGACCCAGCGACCATCAACGGCTATAGAAGCTAAATTCTTTTCCCAGTAAGAAGCGCCGATGAAATCCAAGATAACATCGACTCCTCGACCATCAGTGATTTTTCTTACCTCTTCTTGAAAATCTTGTTTTTTATAGTTGATCAATTCATCTGCACCAAGTTCTTTACAAAAGGCGAGCTTTTCTTCTGATCCTGCAGTAACGATGATTTTCGCGTGAGAAAGTTGTCTAGCTAATTGGATCGCTGCTGTTCCAACACCACTTGCTCCTGCGTGGATCAAAACAGTTTCGCCTTCTTGTAATTTTCCAAGCCAATAAAGTGTTTGATAAGCAGTCAGAAAAACTTCTGAGATTCCAGCAGCAGAAACATAATCTAACGTATCAGGGAGAAGGATTGCTCGATCGGCAGGCATCACAGCATATTCAGCATAACCACCTAGATTGACTAATCCGTACACTTTTGTCCCAGGAGTAAAAGTGGAGATATCACTTTTATTCTCAACTACCTCTCCAGCTACTTCGACACCCAAAATAGGGTAGGGAGGTTTTAAAGAGACTGATTCTCTTTTCATGATATCTGTTCGATTGACCGCTGCTGTATGGACTTTTATCAATAATTCGCCTTGTTTTGGTTCAGGAACAGGCACTTCTATTTGTTCTAATACATCTACAGAACCAGGATGCTTGATTGAAATGGCACGCATGGATCTATTCCTCCTTTGCCCATTCTTGGAATGCTGTATTCAACTCTTTGCTACCTTCAGAAAGTACTAGAGTCGTACGGGAAATATCCGTTTCTTCCACAAGAGCGGCAAGTACAGCAGCAACTGTAGAACGAGAAATCGTTTTGGCTGCTTTTTCATTAGGCTTAGTCAATTGAATGGAGGTGACTTCTTCATCGTTCGTCAATGTGACTGGTTGAAGAATGACAAAATCTAAGTTAGTTCGTTTCAGCCATTCATCTGCATAATGTTTAGTAATATAATAATCTGTCATGGACTCAGGCCATTTTGCTGGTTCATCTGCATAAACAGCACTGACCATCAGATAACGAGAGACATGCGCATTTTCAGCTGCGATAACTGTTTTGATTGCACCATCCAAGTCTACTTGCAGAAGATTCTTTCCTTGAGAACCGGCAGCAAAAATCAATACATCGATACCTTTGAATGCTTCAGCCATTTTTTCCACGGACCAAGTCAAATCAAAAGAGACATACGAAACATTCTCTTTTTTCACTAATGTCTGGGAAGCGACATCTCTTACCCCAGCAAAAATTTCGTGGGGACTTGAAGCTAGATCTTTTATCAGGTGTCGGCCAATCTGTCCGTTTGCACCTACAACAAAAATTTTCATTTGGATCATCCTTTCGACGTCAAATCTTACTATTTAATAGTAACACCAAAAGAGAAAAAAATCAGACATCGGCTACGATGACTATCAGTGATGAAGAGAAGGGCGCTTGAAGTATCTTAACAAGACATTGCATACTGCTGCAGTCGCAAGACCAGCGACGATTCCTTCAGGTACGCCACTTGTAAAAATAACTGCAAGAATAGCTGAATAAACAGCATTTAAATTTGTCCCGATGACTTTGGCGTAATCTTGCTGGAATAAAAAGTAGATCATATTCATCACTAAAATCGTATTGGTCAATGAGCCGGCAAGTCCTGCTAAGAATAAAGAGACGGTATCTGCTTTTTGTTTCATCAGTTTGCGCAGACCATTATAAACGAAATAAGGAACAACACCAATCAAGATCCGAGGGATAAACGCGATCAACAAGGCTTTCCAGCTTCCATGTTCAGTTCCGATGACTGGGATGAACGGAGAAAAGACAAAAGATAAAGGGGTTTGGATAACCGTACTTCGAATCATACTGATCAGTCCAAATGTACCGCCAAGAAAAGCACCTAGTCTTGGTCCTAAAACGATCGAAGCAATGATTACAGGTATATGCATGGTTGTTGCATTTATTGGGCCAATAGGAATAAACCCTAGAGGTGTAACAGCTAATAAAATCAAAATAGCTAAAAACATCGCAGTCAAAGTAAAATTTTTTGTATTTTTCATAAGTACTCCTTTTTCACTAAGCATTTCTTTCGTTAAGAGTCAGCATGACCTGTTCGATGATCGTCTGAATATCAGCTAAGGCACCTTTTCCAAAATCTCCGCAAGCTAAAAGAGATTCTTTTGGTTCGATTTCCTGATAGCCGACAGATCTCAATGTTTCCAGATTACGCTGAGTGATCGGGTTTTGATACATATTCGTGTTCATGGCAGGGGCAATCAGTTTTGGTGTTCCCTCCGGAAGCGCCATTGCGACTGTTGAAAGGAGATCGTCTGCAATGCCGTTTGCTAGCTTGCCGATAATGTTTGCTGTAGCAGGTGCGATGAGAAACAAGTCAGCTTGTTTGGCTAGTTCGATATGATTGATCACCTGTGGATTTGATTCTTGCATGACATCTGTATGGACTGCTCGCTTCGACAGAGATTGCAAGGTTAATGGCGTGATAAAATGTGTGCTGCTTTGAGACATAATCACATCTACTTGGACACCTGATTTGACAAATTGACTTGTAAGATCGGCGCTTTTGTAAGCAGAAATACTTCCGGTAACGCCTAATAAGATCTTTTTCATTTTGATTCCTCCAATCTAATTTTTTCAGTAATCAATGCAGCAATCTCTGATTTACTTTGTGCTTCTTCCACTGTCCCATCTTTAGATAAGAGATAGCCGTGGTGTGTCTCGCCATGGATTTCTGTCAAATCATTTGCGAAAATAAAATCAGTTTTGTTATTTATCAGACTGTTTTTGGCGACTGTAAGAAGTGATTCCTTTGGTACATCTACTAATAGTTTGAAACCAATGATTTTCGCTTTTGGCTGCCATTCACGCAGATAAGAAATGATTTTTGGCGTTTTCTTCAAAACGAGCACAAGATGCTCGGTGTCAGAAGAGATCTTTGAAGCAGAGTTCTTTGTTTGTTCATTTTCTGCAAACCAATTGGCCAGTTCTTCTTGCGTTGAAGAAGCGGGTAGTTTTTTTGCCAACTGTTCTTCTGAAAAACTAAAAGCAGGAGTAAAATCACTGACTGCCATACTGTGGATAATTGCATCATAGTGTTCTTCTCTTGTGAGTGCTTCTAATTGTAAAAACAAGTCTTGGGCAGACTCGATCGTATAGATCGTTATATTGGAACGTCTTTCCGGTTTCAGTGCTTGTCTCGTAGTCACGTAATCAACTGTGGTATCTGGGTTGGCAGCTAAGTGATCAGCTAAAGCTTGTCCTAATCGTCCTGTCGAATGATTCGTAATAGCGCGTACCTGATCGATTTTTTCAGTTGTCCCTCCAGCTGTGATCAGAACCTTCATTTTTGGTCACCTACATTTACCAGTGTTCTTCCTTGATGTGTCCCAGCAAGTAGTTTAGTTGCTGTTTCAGGCAACTGCTCCAGAGTTACTTCTTGGACGACTAGATCATCTGCCATCTGCAAATCTGCCATCTGTTGCCATAAAGAAGGACGTTGTTCAATAGGTACATTGACAGAATCGATCCCAATCAATTGGATGTTTCGCAGAATAAAAGGCAAAACGGTCGTGTTTAATTTGATTCCCCCTGCATTGCCACATAAAGCTGCTACACCGTTATAAGAGATCAATGGAAGAAGACTACTTAGTTGCTCACCACCTACTGTGTCGATGACAGCATCGATTTGCTGTTTTCCTAAAGCTTTTGTTGTTTCTGGCAGAAATTCATCAGGTCGTACGACTTGAGAAGCACCTAGACTTTTTAGCCATGTGACAGACTCTTCTTTTCTGGAAAAAGCAATGATTGACTGGAATCCGAGTTTATGTAACAGGGCGACAGCTACACTGCCTACACCGCCAGAAGCACCAGTAACGACAACTTTTTTATTAGAGGTTATGCCTTGACGGATTAAAGCGTTCACACACAACATAGCAGTAAACCCTGCTGTACCAAAAATCATCGCTTGACGCAGTGTCATATTTTTCGGTAGAGGGACTAACCAGTCTCCTGGTACTTTTTGGTATTGGCTGTAACCGCCTGGATAGGTGACACCAAGCCCAAAACCAGTAGCAAGTACAAGATCTCCTTCTGAAAAACGTGAATCTTTACTTTGGACGACAGTTCCGGATAAATCAATCCCTGGAGTCATCGGATAGGTTCGTATCACCTGACCAGACTCGCTCATTGCCAATGCATCTTTATAATTGACATCAGAATAGGCAATTTTTACCAAGACTTCATTTTCAGCCAATTCAGTAAATGGCAGATCACTGACTGCTGTATGGAAAACAGGTTCATTTATTACCTGAAAAGATCGAAAAGCGTTCATTCGTGAGACACTCCTTTTAAAAATTTTCTTTTATCATACCACAAAGCCTACTTTTTTATTCTGGTTCTTCCTTAAATTTAGACAAAAATTAGGTGAAAGAGGCAGAAAAAAGAAAGAATCGAATAAGTAGAAATGATTCGAAAAGATAAAGAAATATTCAGCAAAAAAAATGTTAAAAAGGGTTGCCTTTTGCAATAAATTTCGTATACTAATACGAGTGGTAGTAAACTGGAAGTTTACTATTAGAAAACTTCATACGGAGGAAATTATGGAAATTGGTGAGAAGTTAAGAAATTTGCGCATCCAAAAGAATTTGACACAAGAAGAACTAGGCGAACGCACAGATTTGTCAAAAGGGTATATTTCCCAGTTGGAACGAGATTTAAGTTCACCATCAATGGAAACATTCTTTTCTATTCTTGAAGTCTTAGGTGTGACTCCAGAAGAATTTTTTCATCAAGAAGCAGCGAATCTGCAAGTGGTTTATTCAAAAGAAGATCATACAGTTTATTTCGATGAAGAAAACGGGTATGAATTGGAATGGCTGGTGGCTGATTCGAATGAAAAAGAAATGGAGCCTGTCTTGCTAACTTTTGAAGGTGCAGGAGAATATAAGACGTTTGAACCTTCATTATCTGAAACGTTTATTTTTGTATTAGAAGGGGAATTAGAGTTAAGCTTAGGAGAGACGGTCTATGTGGCAAAAGCAGGACAGTCGATCTATTATCAAGCGACAAAACAACATCAATTAAGGAATCATCTCAAAAAACGAACAAAAGTATTGATTGTCGCGACACAATCATATTTGTAATATAGGGGGTAAAAACGTGGGGAAACCAATCATTTCATTTGATCAAGTAGTGAAACGCTATGATGATGAAACAGTATTAAAAAAAGTAAGTTTTGAGATCGAACAAGGAAAATTTTATACACTGCTTGGTCCTTCCGGCTGTGGTAAAACAACGATCCTACGTATTATAGCTGGATTCACTGAAGCTACAGAAGGGGACATCTATTTTGAAGGGAAACGGTTGAATGATTTGCCAGCTAATAAGCGACAAGTAAACACCGTCTTCCAAGATTATGCACTTTTTCCTCATATGAATGTTTTTGATAACGTTGCTTTTGGATTGAAGATCAAAAAAATGTCCAAATCTGATATCGAAAAGAAGGTAAAAGATGCATTGCGTATGGTCCAGCTTCCTGGATATGAGAAACGGGAGATCAGTGAAATGTCTGGTGGTCAAAGACAGCGTGTAGCGATTGCACGAGCAATCGTGAACGAACCTAAAGTATTGTTACTAGATGAACCGTTATCGGCGCTTGATTTGAAACTACGTACAGATATGCAGTATGAACTGCGGGATCTGCAACAACGATTAGGGATCACGTTTATTTTTGTGACTCATGATCAAGAAGAAGCGTTGGCGATGAGTGATGAGATTTTTGTCATGAATAAAGGGAAAATCGTCCAAAGTGGTACGCCTGTAGATATTTATGATGAGCCAATCAATCATTTCGTTGCTGATTTTGTTGGGGAAAGCAATATCGTGGACGGTGTGATGATCGAAGATAATCTAGTTGAGTTTGTTGGTAAGCAATTTGAATGTGTCGATGGCGGGATGCGCCCGAATGAGCCAGTTGAAGTTGTTTTACGCCCAGAGGATTTGACGATCACGACACCAGATAAAGGAAAGCTAGTCGTAACGGTCGATACTCAGCTGTTTCGTGGTGTCCATTATGAAATCATCTGTTATGATGAACAGCAAAATGAATGGATGGTCCATTCGACGAAAAAAGCTAAAGAAGGAAGCAAAGTAGGATTGGCCTTTGAGCCAGAAGATATCCATGTCATGCGTTTCAACGAGTCTGAAGAAGAATTCGATGCACGTCTTGACAGTTACGAAGAATAGGGGGGACAAGAATGAAAACAATGCGCAGGATCTATTCCGTCCCTTATATTTTGTGGCTCGGTTTATTCGTGATCGCGCCTGTATTAATGATCATTTATCAATCTTTTTTTGATATGAATGGGCAATTCACGCTGAATAACTATCTATCTTATTTTACGTCGGGGACATCGCTTTCTATGACGATCAATTCTGTATGGTATGCATTTTTGATTACGTTTTTTACACTGATCATCAGTTACCCGACTGCTTATTTTTTAACAAAACTGAAGCACAAGCAATTATGGCTGATGTTGATTATTTTGCCTACATGGGTGAATCTGCTGCTTAAAGCTTATGCATTTATTGGAATTTTCAGTGTTCACGGCAGTGTGAATCATTTCTTTGATTTTATCGGGATTGGACCGAAACAGATATTGTTCACAGACTTCAGTTTCTTGTTCGTCGCAACGTATATCGAGATTCCATTTATGATTATGCCGATTTTCAATGCATTGGAAGAGATGAATCCTTCTTTGATCAGTGCCAGCAGAGATTTAGGAGCGAATAGCTTTGAGACCTTCCGGCGAGTGATTTTTCCATTATCATTAAATGGTGTGAAAAGCGGCGTCCAAGCAGTCTTTATTCCTTCTCTTTCTTTATTCATGCTCACTCGTCTGATTGGTGGAAACCGAGTGATCACTTTAGGAACAGCTATCGAACAGCATTTCTTGGTTACGCAAAACTGGGGGATGGGTTCTACGATCGGTGTGATTTTAATCATTGCTATGTTTATCGTGATGCTCCTGACAGGCGAGAAGAAAAAAGGAGGTCGCTCATAAATGAAAAAATTTAAATGGTCGTATCTTTATTTAGGGATCGTCTTTTTATTCTTATATGCACCGATCTTCTATCTGATTTTTTATTCCTTCAATGAAGGAGGAACGATGAACAGCTTTACAGGGTTCACTTGGGAAAATTATGAAGCTGTTTTTGAAGATACTCGTTTGATCATTATCGTATTGAATACGTTCATGTTGGCTTTCTTATCTGCATTGATCGCCACGATCATCGGGACATTTGGGGCTATGGGGATCTATTACACGAAGAAACGACGTGCACGGACAGCGTTGTTGAGCATGAATAACATCTTATTAGTCTCTCCTGATGTTATTATCGGTGCTAGTTTCTTGATTTTCTTTACACTACTAGGGTTCGGATTAGGTTTTCAGAGTGTATTGCTTTCCCATATTGCTTTCAGCATTCCAATCGTCGTCTTGATGGTCTTGCCAAAATTGCAAGAAATGAACGATTCAATGGTTGATGCGGCTAGAGATCTTGGTGCGAATAATTTGCAAGTAGTCAAAAATATCATTTTGCCTTATCTTTCTCCAGGGATCATAGCTGGGTATTTTATGGCATTTACCTATTCTCTTGATGATTTTGCGGTTACGTTTTTCGTCACAGGAAATGGCTTTACGACGCTCTCAGTAGAGATTTATTCTCGTGCAAGACAAGGAATCAGTTTAGAAATCAATGCGCTAAGTGCATTAGTTTTCTTGTTCTCCATGATATTGGTCATTGGTTACTACTTCATTAGTAAAGAGAACCGTCCAAAACGGTTGAAGAAAAACAGAAGGGTACGCGAGGGGGTGGCACGGCTACGATGAAAAAATTACAATCTCTGTTTTTAGGTATTCTCATCATTATTGCGGTGCTGCTGCTTGGTGTTCGTCAACTTGAAAAAACAAGTGGCATGAGTGGAGCAAAGGTACTGACGATCTATAACTGGGGGGATTATATCGATCCTAGTTTGATCACGAAATTTGAAAAAGAATATGGATACAAAGTAAATTATGAAACATTTGATTCTAATGAAGCGATGTTCACAAAGATCCAACAAGGTGGAACAAACTATGATATCGCTATTCCAAGTGAATATATGATCCAAAAAATGATCAAAGAAAAACTAGTGCTACCCTTAGATCATTCAAAGATCAAAGGATTAAATAATATCGATCCACGATTTTTAAATTTGGATTTTGATCCAGATAATCAGTATTCGATTCCATATTTTTGGGGAACTTTAGGGATCGTATATAATGATAAATTCTTTGATGCAGATCAAATCCAGCATTGGGATGATTTGTGGAAACCGGAATTGAAAGACAGTTTGATGCTGATTGATGGTGCACGAGAAGTTATGGGGCTTTCTTTGAATAGTTTAGGCTATTCTTTGAATAGTAAGAATATGGCACAGCTGACAGAAGCAGCAAATAAATTGAATCATCTAACACCAAATGTCAAAGCAATCGTGGCTGATGAGATCAAAATGTACATGATCAATGAAGAAGCTTCCGTGGCAGTAACATTTTCTGGCGAAGCTGCCGATATGATGTGGGAAAATGAACATTTACATTACGTGATTCCACCAGAAGGGTCCAATCTTTGGTTTGATAATATCGTTATGCCAAAAACCGCGAAAAATAAAGAAGGTGCCTATGATTTCATCAACTTTATGCTAGAACCGGAAAACGCGGCACAAAATGCAGAGTATATTGGTTATTCTACACCAAATGAAAAAGCAAAAGCGTTATTGCCAAAAGACATTTCGTCGGACGAACAATTCTATCCATCTGATGACACGATCTCTCATCTTGAAGTCTACGAAGATCTAGGATCGAAATACCTAGGCATCTATAATGATCTATTCTTAGAATTCAAGATGTATCGGAAATGATGGCAAAACTCAGTAAAACTTGGGATTTATCAACCTTCTAAAGAGAGAAAAAGCGACCTATTTCTACCTGATTTTTCCAATTTTCTACCAAAAGCGGCTGAAAATTCCATAAGGTAGGGGATAATTTGATATATAGAAAGAACAATAAACAAAGTTGGTTTGATTTTTTCTGAAAATATTGTAGCAAACGTCGTCACAGTTTTTCATGTATCAGTTGGTAGGAATATGAAGACAGAAATAAAGAGAAAATAAAAAGTACTAAAGCTTCTAAATTTTTAGCTTTAGTACTTTTTAGTATCCAATTTCTCAGTTTAACTCAGAAAAAGTGAGTCCTGTAACTGATAGCTCAGTGTAATTTATTGCCTTTCAACTCCTTATTTTTGTTTATTTTGACGGAATCTATTACTACTTGGTCATTAAATATCTTCTTTTTATTCATTATTGTTGTTTCACCGTTTTTCTACATACATAATAAAGATCATAATTGTTTAAATTCACAGTGATTGTTCCCATTTTTACTACTTACCTACAATGATTAATCTACAAAAATTATTGGTGTGATATTGTAAATAAGCTCAAATTTCTTTAAGTCGTCTTTGAAACGTTTAGATAGGTTATGTGAACCAATCATTTTTAATCCTTGAAAATATTCTAATAAATCATTTGCTCGTCCAGATTCTTCTGTTAAATGATTGAAAAGTAATTTATAAAAATTACAGTAAACACCTGTATCTCCAAAAAATAACAGTCTGTGACGAACATCAGCTATCTTCTCTAAATATTTTTTAGCTAAAACGGTTTCTTTTCGTTCGAGCATTAATAAAAAAGCATTGTTATACATACCAATCAATATGGAATGAAAAATCTCAAAATCTTTATTTTTTTCTATTTTTCTTTCAATGTCTGATAATCTACCGTTTATGTAATTTGTTTCAAAAACAAATAAAAGAGTAGTAAAGGTTGCCATTTCAAATCTTCCCCAATCATCAACAGCTTCCAAATAATTTTTTAACTCGGATAGATATTCTTTATCAGAGTTGTTTAGTTTTCTTTCGCTATCTGCTAATTGATACCAACCGATCGTCTTAGCAACTAAATAATTCCTGATATCTACTATATTATTTGTATTTCTGGCTTTTTTTCGAAGTGCTTGCAACATATGTTGAGAAATTGATTTGTCTTCTCTGATTTTCTTTATTAATTTCTTTAAACTCCAATTCTTTTCTCTTAGGATATCTTTGTCTAAATAAAAAATAAATTCATCTAAACTTAAATTCATCTTCTCCAGTAATTCAATTAAAACAAAAAATGGAATATTTGTTTTGCCATTTTCGTATTTCACAAAAGTTTCTCTAGTTATTATTCCCTTTGATAACTCTTTTTGAGAAAGCCCTCTTTCTACACGGAGTTTTCTCAATAATTTATGAATTTCCATATTTCCTCCGTTATTTTAATTTTTATGATGTGAAAATTTTGACCATAATTTAAATTTCTGTTTCTTAGCTACTATAATAACACATAAATAAAACATGCAAAGAACAAAACAAAGAGGTGGTGAAAATATGTTTGCTATTTTTTTTAAATCATTCAAAGATTGGTTCATTGATGTTCGCTGATTTTTTAAGGGTAAGGAGAAAATTTTTTGATAAATGAAAAGATAAGAAATGTGATTTTTTTCAATGATAACACAATTTTTAGTTTTGATATTTTTATACATCCGGAGATTTATATAGAAAATCAAAGAATATTTGATAAAAGAATTCCCAAATTGGAAATGATAGTAGATTCAATAGGATTACTAATTTGCAATAAATTAATAGAAACCAAGAAAATCAGTTTGAAAGAACTATTTCAATGGTTTCAAGAAGAATTTCCTGATGTGCCAAAAGAAAATTTAAAAAAAGACCTAGTAGTTTTTCTACAAGCCTTAAATAATAGGGGGATTATCAATTATACACTTCCTAAAAGAACCTCTATTAAAGAAAAAATCTCTTGTAGTATTAAAAAAATTCAAAAAAATTTGCGAAGCAGTCATAGTATTCATAACGAAAAAACGTTAAAAATTTTCTTGGAAGTGTGCTTTCATGTTTTAAAAGAGAATTTCCCAATAATTACTTTCATATGTGGAGTAAATTTATTATGTTTACTTTTTCTGTTCTTATCTTTTCAAGAAATTCGTTTAGAGTTTTTATGGATTCTATTCCCAGCTTTTTCCTATCTCGTTTTGCTAATGAGCATCATACTTCATGAAACCACTCATTTGATTTTATATAGGAAGATCACTCATCATAATCACGGGTATTTATCAATAAAAACTTTATCTATGTCAATTGTTAGAGAAAAAGTATTAGATAGAAAATCAAATATCCTCATTACGTTTTCAGGAGCGTTTTTTGTTTTCTTTTTAGGTGTTCTACTCTATTTCTTATCAGATAATTTGTGGATAAGAATACCTGCTTTTATTTTTATGTTTCACATTATCAATTTATTGCCCTTTTTTGGTGACGGACATACGATTATTACAGAACTACTAAATTCTAATGATTAGTAGTTTTGAAATGATAAAAAAATTAAAGGAGATTCTATTATGGATTATTCAGCACCAACTATTACAAGTCAAAATATTTATTTGGCAGAAGATCAAGTTGTTTGGTATACCGTTGCAATTGCTATTCTTCTATTACTTGCTGTTACAATTGTTGTGGCTTGTGTTTTGTATTGCTTGACTAAAGGGAAGAGTTTCACTGGTTCTTGGAGTTATGTAAACGGAAGTGGGTCTGTAAGACTGGGCTGTAAGTAGCAATTACTGTCTACGATCATTTATTTAGCCCATGTGAAAGTATGCAATTTGTTAGAAGCTATCCATATCTTTATTTAATCGGATAGCTTTTCTTTTGTTTAATCAATTCTATTGGATGTAGAGGATAAAATATGTTAGCTATTAATGATTTAAATAAAATATACAAAAACTCTGAAAATGGAGTAAAAGAAATTTCTTTTCAAATTTCAAAAGGAGAAATTCTTTGTTTGGCAGGACCGAATGGTTCAGGAAAAACAACTTTACTAAATTCTATTCTCGGAATAATAAAGAAAGACAAAGGAAGTATTTCTTTATTTGGACAAAATGTTGATAATGATGCTATAAAAAATAGATTTGCCTATATTTCTGATGAAATTATCTTAATCGAGGAATTGACAGGTTTTGAGTACCTTGCATTTATAAAAAGTATGTATAAGGGAATCAATAAGAACCAGATTATTACATTATTAAAAATATTTGATTTGGAAAAAGATATAGACAAACTAATCAGTTCTTATTCTCACGGTATGAAGAAAAAGTTGCAGATTATTTCAATGATTATGAAACCATTTGATGTCTTAGTTTTAGACGAACCCTGTAGAGGACTAGATATCGAAGCTGTTTATGTTCTGAAAAAAATAGTGGATTCGTTTAAACGCAAGGGGAAAATGATACTTATTACTAGTCATGATTTACTCTTTATTGAAGAAATATGTGACAAAATTTTAATTTTAACTCGTGGAATGGTAGTAGGAGGTGGTACTCCTGAAGAAATCAAATCCCAATATAAAAAAAATAAAATAGAAGAGGCATTTCTTGAGGCGGCATTTTTGAAAGAAAGGGAGAATGAAATTGATTGTTATCTTAAAGATTATTTCGATGTTATCGAAAGTATATAGAAATAAAATCAATCAAGTTCTAAATTCAAAAGAAAAGAGAATTGGAATGTTTCTTTCTGTTTTTATTATAATCGGAATTTCTGCTTTACTAGCAAATATTCTAACACATGATGTTGTATCTATTTTTTTAAATGGGAATTTAGAGATACTTTATTCTGCAATTTTAACCTATTTAATATCGCTATCAATCTTTACTTTTTCTATTTTTATTGTTTTAAAATTTCTTGATCCAGATGAATCTAAAATTTTAAAAAACTTGGATAGGTTGCCTATATCTAAATTAGCTATGTATATTGGATATTATTCTTTTCCGTTAAGCATACAGGTAGCAATACCTTCTATCTTATTTTCTATAATTATCATTCCACAACTTGTAACAAATGGAATATCAGTTTCTCTGTCATTAAGAATAGCAGGAATTTTCTTATTACAATCAATATTTATCACTTTATTAATGAATTTGTCTTATAATATTTTATTTTTTTTAGGAATACGCATGAAAATTCCCTTTGCTAAAAGTGTTTCTTTATTGGTGCAAACGATTATTATATTGAGAATTGTTGTTACTTTGCTTGAAAATATTCAAAATATCTTACTAAATTACGAAACATTTTCTTATAATATCTTATTCTGGAACTTGGGATTTTTAGGCCATATTATTTTAGAGAATACCTTTTCTGTTAATCTTTTACTTCTTGTTTTAGTAGAATTAGTAATATTTATTGCTTGTATCCATAGTTTTGCTTTGCTTTCTTCCATTCAAGATAAAAATGAATATCAATCAAAAGTATTTGCTAAAATCAATAATACCAAAAGCTTAAATATTAGTCTTATTCTTAAAGATATGAAATTATTGTTACGCTCTGAAAATACAATTCTTTTAATTCTTCTACTATTAGGATTAAATATCTTTACACTACTGAGTCATCTTCCAATATTAGATATTCTTATTAAGATAGATGCTGGCTTGTTAGGTACACTTGGCTTTCTAAGTTATGGCGTAGATGAAAAGATGTTAAGTTTTTATAGAATTTTAGGAGTTAAGAGAAGTCAATATTTTTTAGGGAAGTTCATCAGCACATTTGTTGTTACCTCTTTCTTCTTTTTATTAATGCTTCTTTTTAAAGTTCCAAGTTTAAGAGAATGCCTTTTTGGTTTAGGAATTTTAGCAACTTCTACTCTTAGTTCTATTATTTTGGGTGTTTTCTTTCCATACAGTAAAGAAAATCCATTATCGCAAACTAGCCTTATATTGGTTTGTGTACTAGGCTTATTTCCGATTACTTATTTAATTAACCTTTTTAATAGTTATTCTAGTATTATCCAAATCATATTAGTAACAATTTTTATTGTTACTGGTTTTATCATAACAAATCACGTATTTAATACTAAATGGGAGAAAGAACGACTATGAAAAAAATAATTCTTGACATCTTTAAATATAGTGGCGTTTCATTTTTTGCAACATTTTCAATTCTAGTTGCGTTGATAATTCCTAATGGAGTAAATAGTTTTTTAAACGGAACAACTTTTCAGGCACCATTGAACCTGTTAACTATATCAGGAATTGCAAATGGTTCTGAAAATTCATTAGAAATACATTTTACACGAATCTTTTTTTGGCAAATATTACTTTTATATACTTGTTTGACATTTATGATTTTTGGAATAGTGTATGCTAAAAAAAATAAAAAAGCTGTTTATTTGGTAATATCATTAGCAGCAATGGTTACACTTGTATTAGGTTCTACTCAATTATCAAGAATTCAACAGGAGCCTTTAAAAACAACTACAATTCAAGGTATAGACTCTATCATGGATAGTAAGGGGAATAGTATTGTTTACATTGGTAGAGAAAATTGTCCAGACTGTATATTATATAAACCAAAATTAATTTCTTATTTGGAAAAGGAAAAACTAGAAATTAATTACCTAGATACTACTGGAAATAAAACCGATGTTGATAATTTCAGAAAATATTATAATAAATTAGGTGTCGAAAGTATTCCTGCTGTAATTTTTATAAAAAATGGTAAAGTAGAACGCATCTTATATGGGGATAAGGAAGCTGAAAATATAGAACGTACCATAAAACTTTTTAAAACCTCATAAGACGGAAATAATGAAGAAATCAGCAAATTTGCATAACTATAATAAAAAGGACTTAGTTTTGATGGAAATTTTTTCAAAACTAATTTCTTTTTTATGTAGTTGAAACGGGTATGATTATTTTAAGGAAGTGATCTAAGGATACCAAATTAGTATTTATTTGTTCTTATCCCCTATTGACTTTTCTTTCAAACATGCTATTCTAATTTTATTCTAATAGTATCCGATGAGAAGGAAAGTAGACAGGAAATGGTTCAAGAGAGGCTTTGGTTGGTGTAAAAAGCTAGAAGTTGACTGTCGAAAATGGCCTTAGAGGATTTTTTGTCGAAAGGTAGGCAAAAACGAACAGTCTTTCGTTACCAAGACCACTGATTTTATTGTCAGGCTGAGAGAAAGAATGTTTTTTCTGAAAAAAGGTGGTACCACGAGTATAATCGTCCTTTTACTAGTATTTGCTAGTAAAAGGATTTTTTTTTACAAAAAACAAAGAAAAGAGTGAGTGAAATGAGCAAAAACAAACCATTTACAGTAGATCATGTCGGAAGTTTCTTACGTCCGCAATCGATCAAAGAAGCAAGAAAAAAAGTTCAAGAAGGCTTACTTTCAAAAGAAGAACTTCGTACAATCGAAGATCAGGAGATAAAGAGATTAGTAGAAGATCAAAAAGCAGTGGGCATCAAAGGAATTACGGATGGCGAATTTCGGCGCGGATTTTGGCATCTTGATTTTTTAGAAGAACTAAATGGTATCGAAGGCTATGTTCCAGAAACTGGATATAATCAAACATTCCACGGGAAAGCAGCTCCAGCTTATAATATTCGGGTAGTAGATAAATTATCTTTCAATCCAAACCACCCATTTTTAAAAGATTTTGCTTTTCTGAAAGAAGTAGTGGAAACAGATGATACTTTTGTTGCAAAAGCAACGATCCCTAGTCCCACGATGATTTTACGACAAGAGATTCTATCTAACGATGGTTCTTCAAAAATCAATGAGATCTATCCTGATCTATCTGATTTTTATGAGGACTTGTCATCTACTTACAAAGCAGCCATCCATGCTTTTTATGAAAAAGGTTGTCGCTACTTGCAATTCGATGATACAAATTGGGCGTTTCTAGCTGATCAAACTAAAAGAGAAGCACTTCTTCAAAAAGGAATTGATCCGAAAGAAATGGCCCATATTTGTACAGAGATTATCAATAACGCACTGGAAGACAAACCAGAAGATTTGACGATCACGACACATATCTGCCGCGGGAATCACGCTTCTTCTTGGCTGTTCTCCGGTGGATATGAACCCATTGCAGAAGAGTTGTTTTCAACGAATTATGATGGTTTCTTTTTGGAATACGATTCTGACCGAGCAGGTGATTTTACCCCTTTAAGACATTGGAATAACAAAGAAAGTAAAGTTGTTTTAGGATTAGTTACTTCTAAGTTTCCAGATTTGGAAGATACGGAGAAAATAAAAGAACGAATAAAAGAAGCACAAAAATTTATACCGTTGGAAAATCTAAGTATCAGTCCTCAATGTGGGTTTGCTTCAACAGAAGAAGGAAACCATTTAACAGAAGAAGAACAATGGAAGAAAATCCAATTATTGCAGCAAGTCGCAAAAGAAGTTTGGCTATAAAAAATGTAGTATTCCAAAAAGCTAGATTTTTATGGAGTGGAGAGATCCACTCTTTTTATTTTCTGATGATTAGCCGTATCCCATAAATCCTTCACTATATTTTTCATTTTCTATAAACCAAAAGGAAAAAAATGACCTTTCTCTGTTTTCGATAAAATGATAAGGTAATCGACAAAAGAAAGGGAGGAGACTATATGAATAGATATGAAATATTATCGAGATTTTTCAAAAAAAATAAGCGATATGATTTTGTGACTAAACGTAACGAAAACCAGCAGCAATCCAATGCTCAATTTCAAGCTGTGGGATTTGATGTAGATATGGATGTGTTAAAATATTTGCGCATTTACGAGAAGAAATACTATGCGTTAAGATTTATCTCAGAACCAAAAGACGGTTTTTCTAATGAAAAGAAACGCCTAAAATAACCAAACTGTGGGATGTTTAAACTTTCTTAAACTATAACCTAATAAATGTGAAGAAATAATGCACAATTTCTTCACATTTATCTTCTATTCTATATACATACCAACCAACAACCCTATATACTTTTTCATTTTTACTCCTCAAGTAAAAATAACTCCTAGACCGCGGCTACCCACCGCGGTCGTTTTTTTATTCTTCGATCAAAATCGCTTTGATACCCAAACCTGACAAGATTCGTGCAGAAGTATAAGTATTCAATCCTCTTCTAAAAGTAATGTAAACTTTTTTATCTTTTGGGATTTCATTGATTCGATCTCGTAATTCATTCATTGGAATATTTTTTGTTGCCGAGATACTGCCAGAAGGTGCTTTATTAGGTTCACGTATATCTAAAAAGAATGCTTCTTTCAAATCGTTTTCTGGTATATCGCCTGCTTTGATTGTTTCTACGATATTTGTCATTTGATTGATTGCGACATAACCAGCTATATTCAGCGGGTCACGGGTAGTAGAATATGGGGGAGAGTAAGGCAACTCAAGATCGGGCAAATCAAAGACTGTCAAGTTTCCGGTGATCGCTACAGAAAGTTCTCCCATCCGTTTATCGACGCCCTTTTCTCCAAATGCTTGTCCACCTAAAATCCGACCGCTATCTGCATCAAAAATCAGCTTTAGATTTAATCTTGTAGCTCCTGGATAGAAATAGGCATGGTCAAAAGGAGTGATAAAAACAGTTTTGTAATTCGTTATGCCTGATGCTCTTAGTGCATGTTCTGTCATTCCAGCATAACTTGCTGTATGATCAAAGATTTTTGCGACACCCGCACCAATATATCCGCGATAGCGCATAGGCGTACCATTTAAAATATCTGCCAGCATGTGTCCTTGACGATTGGCCGCACTGGAAAGCATACTTTGAATCGGCTGCCCAGTCACTACACTAGTCGTTTCGATAATATCGCCAATCGCATAGATGTCCGGCAGATTGGTTTGTAACTGGTCATCAACAATGATCTGTCCTGTATCTGATAATTGTATGCCGGCTGCTTTCACCACTTCATTATTTGGAGAAACACCAACAGCAAAGACAAGCATATCAGTGGAAAGGACGGAGCCATCTGATAATACTAATTCTCGACCTTTTTCACGGATCTCAGTAACTGTTGTTTCTAAATGAACGGTTAATCCTTCTTCCAGCAATTTGTCATAAACTAGATCAGCGATTTCTGGATCATAAGGGAAAGCGACTTGCGGCAATTGATCGATTAAAGTCACGTCTAAGCCGCGATGTTTGAAATTCTCAGCTAATTCCAGACCCATGACACCTGCGCCAAGAATGACGACATGTTGTGGATCTTTTTCTTCCAGAAACGATTTAATTCGATCCGCATCCGTTACACTGCGAAGGACAAAGCCGTTTTCTGCTTCAAAAGCTCCGGGAATATCCGGGTAAGCTGGTCTAGCACCAGAAGAGATGATCAACTTATCGTAATCCGTTTCTGTCTCTTCATTTGTAGATAGGTCTTTAACTAGTAATCGCTTAGCGGAAGGATCGATTGCTATTACTTCGTGTTTAGTAAATACGTCGATGTTGTTTTTTGTTTTCAATATTTCTGGTGTACGTTCGATCAGCGAGTCACGGTCCGTGATCACACCACCTAAATAATAAGGCAAAGCACAACTTGCGTAAGAAATATTCTCTCCGCGTTCATAGATAATGATTTCATGTGCTTCATTCAATCGACGGAAACGAGTGGCAAATGAAGGACCGCCAGCTACACCGCCAATGACAACAACTTTCATAAAAACATCTCCTTTTCTACGTTGATCGTACTATGTTATGGCAAAAAACAGCAAATAATTGTGCCGGAAAATTATTGTTTATTTTGTCAGTAGAGAAAAATAGTAAGAAAAAAGAGAACGGTTTCGCTATGTTTCTGCATAAAAAAGAAAGAGGCTATGACAACAGGGCTGTCACAACCTCTTTCCATTGGCTTTTAATTCTCGTATTCTTCTAATTCCAAGCTTAGTTCTTCCCATTCCGACAATTTTGTTTCTTGATCTTGTCTAGCTGATTCTAAAGCTTGGTTCAGCTCATTGAGTTTTACGTGATCTTCCAGATTTTCTGGTGCGACCATTTCTTGTTCCAACCGATCGATCCATTCATCGATCCGCGTCATTTCTTCTTCAATCTGAGTGATTTTTCGTTGAAGGCTACGGATAAGCTTTTGCTGTTCTTTGCTCTGGTAATAATCGGATTTATTCGTAGGAGCAGGAGCGGATTCTGGCTCATCTTGTGCCAATAATTCGGCGATTTCTTCTTCTTCTTGTTTTTTCTCTAAATAATAATCATAGTCTCCAAGATAGACTTTACTGCCATTTTCAGAGAGTTCGACGACTTTTGTCGCGATCCGATTGATGAAATATCGGTCATGGGAAACAAAAAGCAGTGTGCCATCGTAATCGATCAATGCATTTTCTAATACTTCTTTGTTGTCAATATCTAAATGGTTTGTTGGTTCGTCCAAGATCAAAAAATTTTCTTTGTTCATCGCTAGCTTGGCTAAAGCAACCCGTGCTTTTTCACCGCCGCTTAACAGAGGGATTGGTTTTTCTACATCTTCGCCAGAAAATAAGAAAGCACCTAAAGCACTTCGAATGTCTTTTTCAGGAGTGGTAGGATGCTCATCCCACAATTCTGCTAGAATCGTCTTGTTTGTATGCAGATCAGCTTGCCCTTGATCGTAATAGCCGATGGTGACATTTGTCCCTAGCGTTTCTTTGCCACGGATAAAAGGGATCTGGTGGATGATCGATTTCAGCAACGTCGATTTTCCGATACCATTCGGACCTACTAGAGCAATCGCTTCTTGTCGGCGGATATCCAAATTGATTGGTTCAGATAAGGTGACATCATCATATCCGATAGCGGCATCTTCGATTTGCAAGACAACATTTCCAGAAGGTTTTTCTATACTGAAAAGAAAGTTTGCTTGTTTCTCATCCCCTTGAGGACGATCCAGACGTTCCATTTTTTCTAATGTCTTTCTGCGACTTTGCGCCCGTTTAGTGGTAGAGGCACGAACAAGATTCCGAGCAACGAAGTCTTCTAATTTGTGGATCTCTGTCTGCTGCTTTTCATAAGCCTTCCATTCACTTGTCAGCTGTTCTGCTTTCAAGTCTAGATACTTCGAGTAGTTGCCTTTGTAATGGCGCATTTTTCTTCTGCTTAGTTCATAAACTTCATTGACTACTTTGTCTAAGAAATAACGGTCATGTGAAACAATCAGTAATGCACCGGTATAGCTTTGCAGATAATTTTCAAGCCAGGAAAGTGTCTCGATATCCAAGTGGTTCGTGGGTTCGTCTAGAATCAAAATGTCAGGGTGTTGCAAAAGCATGCGAGCTAAAGCTAAACGTGTACGCTGTCCACCTGATAAAGTATCGATTTTCTGGTCATAAAAGGAAGAATCGAATTTAAAACCATGCAATACGGAACGAATTTCATTTTCATAACCATAGCCGTTTCGATCCGAAAAATCGTGTTGCAGCCGATCATATTCTTTTAAATAAGAAGTATAAGCGGGTGTATCTGGCGTACCTTCGCTAATGAAAATCTCTAGTTCACGCATCCGCTGTTCCATTTGTCTAACTTGTTCAAAAGCTTTCAGCATCTCGTTCCACACTGTTTCATTGGAATCAAGTCCTGTGTCCTGAGCGAGGTATCCGAGAGTCGCTGTTTTATTTTTAGCAATCTTTCCATCATCTGGTGCTTCAATTCCAGCAATGATCTTCAATAAAGTCGATTTTCCAGCGCCATTTCTGCCAACTAAAGCGACACGAGCGCCTGTACTGATTTCTAAATGTATATTTTCAAATAAGACTTCTGCACCAAAATGGCGAGCAATCTGATTGGCTTGTAATAATATCATGGAATCCTCTTTTCTACTTTGTGAATTCTCCTCAAATAAAAAACTATTTTTCAATTAGTAGTCTACCATAAATTCCATCATACTGCGAGATTTGCAGAAATGATAAATAAATGAATAAAGAATAAAATTTCACAATATCTGAGCAATGGAATTGATTTTTTCCTATAAATACTGCTATGATGGAGAAATCAAAGATGTAATTAGACAATACGTGGAGGTCATTTCGTGAAAGATCATATTATTCCAAAGGCGACAGCTAAAAGACTGCCTTTGTATTATCGTTATTTAAGGATTTTAAATAATGCTGGAAAGAAAAAAGTGTCTTCAACTGAATTAAGTGAAGCCGTTCAAGTAGATAGCGCAACGATCCGTCGAGATTTTTCTTATTTTGGCGAATTAGGAAAACGTGGGTATGGGTATGATGTAGAAGATCTTATGCACTTTTTTGCGAAGACATTAAATGATGATCAATTGACAAATGTTGCGCTGATTGGTGTAGGGAACTTGGGAAGTGCTTTACTAAAATATAAATTCCATCAAAGTAATAGCATACGTATCAGTTGTGCTTTTGATGTGAATGAAGAAATTGTTGGACGCATCGTAGACGGTATCCCCGTTTATCCAATGGAAGATATGTCGGAACAAATCAAGATCCAGCAGATCGAAGTAGCGATTTTAACGATTCCCGCTGAAAGAGCGCAAGAAGTAGTCAATCAGTTAACGGAAGCAGGAATCAAAGGAATCTTGAACTTTACCGCTGCTCGATTGAATGCTCCGTCAGATGTATTGATCCAAAATGTTGATTTGACGAATGAATTGCAAACCTTGATCTATTTCTTGCATTCTGACGCAAATGCGCATTCCGAAAATACAGCAGAATAAAAATAAAAAGCGATTGAACAAATGAAGGCAAAACTTTCACTTGTTCAATCGCTTTTTTCTGTTTGGATAATGTTTATTCTGTTCGAAAGAGTTCTTCATAAGAAAGAGAGTCATCTTCTGCTGTCAGTTCGTCTAGTAAATGCCGGATTTTTTTAAAGTCGATGAACCGCGCTTGTCGAAAGACCTCTTTTCCTTGATGAAAAATCAGAACAACTGGCGCAGTCAATACTTCAAATCTGCTAGCTACTTCTGGCGTTTCGAATGCATCCAAATGAAGTGCCGGAATATCATAATGGGTGAGCAGCTCCTCCAATCGTGGACGAACAGCGTGACAAACACTGCAATTAGGCATCGAAAGATAAACGATGGCAACGGATGATTGTTGCAGTATGTCTTGAACTTCAGACAAGTTAGTGGTTTGTTTCATTTTCATTCTCCCTTTTGTGATAGAAGTGATATGTACGAGACCTTAATTTAATGGGAATAATAGAAAAAGTCAATTGAAGTGCTTCGATAAAAAATAAGAGTTGTGTAAAAATTGACAGAGCAACTTGTTTTTTTTTGAATAAAAGCGTATATTTGCAAAGCGAATGAACTAGAAATGAAAAGGAGGAAACTCATGTTTTCTTTTATTCCCAATTCGGTTTTGCAGATGAGTACGATTTTCTTATCGATCGTTATCGAAGCATTGCCCTTTGTACTATTAGGTTGTCTTATCTCAGGCGCCTTACAAGTATTTTTGACCCCAGAACGTGTGAAGCGATGGCTTCCTGAAAATCGTATATTCTCTATTTTTACTGGTTCGATCTTAGGATTTTTCTTTCCTTCATGTGAATGCGGCATCGTACCTATCGTTCATCAGTTTGTAAAAAAAGGCGTGCCGGTCCACACAGCATTTGCTTTTATGCTGACAGCGCCAATCATTAATCCCATCGTGATTTTTTCCACGTTTATCGCATTTGGCAATTCTTGGCAGATGGCAAGCTGGCGAGTGATAGGCAGCTTTTTTGTTGCCCTTGTGATTGGTGTCTGGCTTGCCTATTTTCAAAAAGACGCTGTATTGAAAGAAAAAATCTCCTCTAAAGTAGTAGAAGAACACCATCATCATGTCCATGAAGAAGAACACGGCGATAAGAATGAACCAAAAAATCGGCTGATCCATCAAACGGGGCATGTGCTGACACATTCAATCGATGAATTTTTTGATACAGGTCGTTATTTGATCATTGGTGGGTTAATCGCAGCTGCGATGCAGACTTATTTACCAACTAGAATGATGCTAACGCTCGGATCAACAAAGATTTTAGCCATCATTATCATGCTGTTATTAGCTTTTACGATGTCTCTTTGTTCAGAAGCAGATGCGTTTATCGGGTCTTCATTGTTAAGTCTGTTCGGCACAGCACCTGTAGCTGCCTTTTTGGTCTTTGGTCCAATGGTCGATATCAAAAATCTATTGATGATGAAACGATATTTTACAGGACGTTTTATTCTATCGCTGATCGGACTGATTGCCCTTAGCGTTGTTGGATTCACATTATTTATTTAGGAGGAAAAATATGCTGCGGTTTTTGATTTTATCTGGCTATTTCGAATTGATGATGTATTTGCAAGTCTCTGGCAAACTTGATCAATATATCAATGTCCACTATCGTTATTTAGCTATTCTTTCGATGATTTTATCCGCTCTTTTGGCTTTAGTTCAGCTGTATTTGTGGGTCAAAAACGGAAAAGCAGAGGAAGAGACGCACGAGCATGATCATGATCACGACCATGGGTTATCGAAACCTTATCAACGTGGGATCGCTTATGTACTGCTAGCTTTGCCAGTGATCGTTGGTACGTTGTTTCCAACAGTTAGTCTGGATACTACGATCGTAGAAGCCAAAGGATTTAATTTTCCGGTAAGCAAAGAATCGGTAGGGGATCCGGAGATGCAGACGCAATACCTAAAGCCAGATACCAGTATTTATTTCAACAAGTCAGACTACTTAGACCAAATGAATGAACTGAAAGAGAAGTATGGGGATAAGCAGACTATCGAGATCACAGATGAAAATTATTTAGAAGTCATGGAGCTGATCTATAATTACCCTAGCGAATTCATTGGCAAAAAAATCAGCTATGAAGGATTTGTTTACCAAACACCGAACGATAGCAATGCAGATGTCTTCTTGTTCCGATTCGGTATTATCCATTGTGTGGCAGATTCAGGAGTCTTTGGCTTGTTAACACATATGCCTGAAGGAGTAACGGTTAAAAATGATGAGTGGTATAAAATAGAAGGAACCATCCAATCGGACTATTATCAACCATTCAAGCGTGAAATTCCATCTGTAGTTGTGACAAACGCAGAGAAAGTCGCTGCTCCGAAAAATCAGTATGTGTATCGTTCTTTTTAAAAGAAAAAAATAAATGAACATAGCTCAGACAGTTGACGTGTAAGGACGTCGGTTGTCTGGCTTTTTTTGTATGAGATATTTGGCTATTTGATATGTTTTGTAAAATGATATTTATTTTAGAAGTTGCATGCTGAATGTAGTTAATAGCGGTTTCAAAGGTGTTGGAAAAGATTGTGAAGAGAATTACAATTTATTCCTAACATGTATGTTGAAAAGTTGTATGAAATGATTTTGATAGTAAAATATCGAGTGGAGGTAATTTGTATGATAACACGTATATTTATTTTGGATGACAGTTTGGTTTTTGAAAAAATGATAGAAGATATTTTGGAAGAATCCAGAAATTTACTGATTCCTTGGAATTTCGAGATAATCAAGGGATTGAACGTCATGCAGTTTGTTGAATTTGTCAAAAACAATGACATTCGTTCATCGGATATTTTTTTTCTTGATATCGATTTGAACGCTTATCACAGCGGGATTGAACTAGGAGAAATGCTTAGAGAAAAGAACGCGAAGTGTAAAATTGTTTATTTGACCTCTCATCCGAATAAAGCAATAGCTGTTATTAACCGAAATATTACGCCTAGCGGGTATTTGATAAAAGAATTCACTTATGAAAAAAATAAAAAAAACATCCAAAGTTACTTATTGAAAGAAAAAGAGAACGAGCCTGTTCAACAAGCGAACAAAAAAAAGTGGACGTCTGTTCGTTATGGCAATAGCGATCATTATATCCATTACGATGAGATTCTTTATCTAATGAGCATGCCAGGCTATAAAAATAAGATAGGCTTGGTATTGAAAGACGAAGAGACACTCATAAACGGCACAATAAAAAAATATAAAAAAACACTGGAATATGAGTATTTATGTAAAGATTTAAAAGCCTACATCATTAATACTGAAAACATTACATCTATTAGCCGAGTAAATGAAGTAGTAACGTTTACGAATGGAGAACAACTAGAGATGGGTAAGAGAAGTATTGATAAACTAAAGAAATTTATTCAAGAAAAGATAAGGAATGAATCATTTTAAAAAATTAAAAATAAAGGATCATATCTCACTTTTTAGTAAACAGACTTAAGTTAATCATGCAAGTTCCTTCTTCCATTTTGTTTCTCTAATACTCGGACCAAGATGCTGATCTCACCCCTTCTACTAAACAGTGTTCCAGAAGTAGTTTCTTCGAAAAATAAGATAGGATTCACAAAAATTTAAGAAACCATTTTCGTGAATCCTGTCTTATTTCGTGAAGCTAATCACTTCTGTCACAACCTTTTCTTTGTTACATTTCGTTTATTTAAAAAGCCGTTTTTTTCGTTTCAACATGATGGCATCACGCTTTACTTTGAAGTTGCGGATGTTATGGTTAAAGACTTCCGATAATACGAGACCTAAAGCAATTGCTCCAGCTATCATGATTGCTTGGACCGCATAATGAGCTGCTTCTTGATAGGATTCAGTAACGAGATTCCGAACCGCCTGATAAGCCAAACCACCCGGAACTAAAGGAACCATCCCAGGAATATTGAAAATCGTTACAGGCATTCTCAAACGCTTAGAGAAAAGATCACTGATGAATGCGACTCCTAAAGAGCCAAGCAATGAACCGAAAGCAGCAGATCCGCCCATTTGAACACAGATCCAGTAGATCATCCAGCCGAAAGCACCAGAAAGACCACAACAAATCAATGAACGCCTAGGGACATTTGTAACAATGGCAAATGCCGCAGTCGCTAAAAAACTAAAAGAAAATTGAATAAATATCGTGCCCATACTCGTGCTCCTTTCTTAATAAAAAAGCTGGAAAATAAAAGCAATCGCAAAACCAATCATCGTAGCAGTCATCATCGCTTCTGTTCCGCGAGAAACCCCTGACACATAATGACCAGCTAGCAAATCACGGATAGCGTTCGTAATTTGAACCCCAGGAACCAAAGGCATCACACATCCGATAATAATTAAATCCTGATTGCTTCCTAAGCCAAAACGAACACTGTAGATAGCAGCTATGCCAATCAATAAAGAAGATAAAAATTCCGATAAAAATTTGATTCTAAAAAATTTCAAACTATACAGATAAACTGCGTATCCCCATCCACCAATAATTAAAGTCACAGGCAAATCGGTCATCTTTCCGCCGAATAACACCATGATCGTTCCACTGATAACTGCCGCACTAACGATCTGCAACCAGACAGGAAAGAACGAACGGTCTCGGTCGATTGCCTGCAATTCACTGTAAAGTTCTTCTAATGTTAGTTCTGAAGCAACATACTTACGTGAAAGATCATTCACTTTTACTACTTTTTCTAAATTGATCGAACGGTTGGTGATTTGTTCCATTCGAATGGTCGAGGTACGATCAAGACCAATAAAGAGACCAGTCTGCGTGACATAGCTGACCAAACGGAAATTTCCAGAAGCTAAAGCAATTCGACTCATCGTATCTTCTACCCGATACATCTCTGCATTGCTTTCCATCATGATTTTCCCAGCGAGTAGACAAGTGTCTAGCAGCAGATCTAATTCTTTTCCCGTCATAGCATCTTCTCCAATAATTGATTGATTAGTTTTATTTTACTACAAAACATATCGGAAGCGTAAAGAATAAAAAAACTTGAGGAAGGAGTGAAAGAGGCGTATACTGTTTTTGTGTCGCGGGTGTAGTTTAGTGGTAAAATCCCAGCTTCCCAAGCTGATGTCGCGGGTTCGATTCCCGTCACCCGCTTAAAAGAGGCTGTGAAAAAGCTGCCCTGCATCAAGTAATAAGAATAGTCAAGCAAAAAAGCTTCTTATGTTTTTGAATTGGTTGGACTTATTACCGCAGATGCAAGCTTTTGAATACTGTTTACCAAGAGGTCGTACAGAAGCCGTTTAGTTTTGAGTATTAAGAAAAATTTTTTGAATGATAATAAATACCTTGTAAATAGTGTTTTGTGATTGAGTAGAGACGATGCATCCGTCTCTTTTTTTGTATTCTTAAGCCGTCTAAAAACTGGTTTTATTTTTTTACTGTTTCTATTTCTTTCCAGTATTTATTTATAGGGGAACATATGTTAAGATTTAGGGAGCTGTTAGTAAAGGAGTAAAGAAATGAGCAAAAAAACAACCAAGGCGATCGTGGGGATCGTCGCTGCTGTGATTGCAGGGGCACTCGGTATTTCCACCACACAAAAAGATTCAGATATCTTCCAACAAATTACAACCATTTTTGATTCCACACCGCAAGCTTCTCAAGTAGCGGATGTGCCAGAATATGATGGAAAACATCAAGAAATAGAAATCAATGGGAATCAGCCGGAGTTTACAAAAGAGGATCTTAGTCTTTCCAAAGGGACATGGGAAAGCTATTCAAATATAGACAAATTGAACAGAGTAGGACAAGCCAATGCGATGTTGGGAAAAGACTTGTTTCCTACTGAAAAGAGAGAACCTTTGTATATTGATCCGACAGGTTGGAAACAAAAGAAATTAAGTGACGGACAATGGTTATACAACCGCAGCCATTTGATTGGTTTCCAGTTGACTGGTCAAAATAATAACATTAAAAACTTAATGACAGGGACACGTTCGTTGAATGCTCCGTACATGCTTGCCCACGAAAATGATATTGCGGCATATATCAAGGAAACAAATCATCATGTACGCTATCGTGTCACTCCTCATTTCGAGGGAAATGAACTGGTAGCAAGAGGTGTGCAGTTGGAAGCAGAAAGCATTGAAGACAAAAAAATTGAATTCAATGTCTTTATCTACAATGTTCAAGATGGCTACACCATCAATTATGAGACAGGGCAAGCAACGAAAACGAAAAATTAGTAGCAGCAATTCGAATTTTTTATGAACTTTATGAAAAAATTGTGTAAAAACATACTTTCAAAGAAATATAGCGTATACTTTATGGAAAGAGGGCTTTTGAAAAAGCCACAGAAAAAAGGAAAAATCAGACAAATCGTGTTTCTTAATTTATTCAGAAGTTTGGAATATTTGTTTGTAGTTTTCCCTTTCTTCGAGTAAAATAAGGGTGTAGAAGGTAAGCTGGAATTACCTTGCGGGAAAGAGGTGTAGAATCATGGGTTTTACAGATGAAACCGTACGTTTTGGTTTTGACGATAGTCGCAAAAAAGAAGTGAGCGAAACATTAGCGATTGTTTATCGGGCTTTGGAAGAAAAAGGCTACAATCCAATTAATCAGATTGTCGGCTACTTGCTTTCTGGAGACCCGGCCTACATTCCTCGTTATCGTGATGCACGAAATTTGATTCGCCGTCACGAACGCGATGAAATCATGGAAGTAATTGTCAAAGACTACCTCTCAAATCATGGAGTGAATTTATGAGAGTAATGGGCTTGGATGTCGGTTCTAAGACAGTAGGCGTTGCTGTGAGCGACCCCTTTGGCTGGACAGCTCAAGGAGTAGAAATCATTCGAATCAATGAAGCAGAAGAAGAGTTTGGCTTTGATCGGTTGAAGGAATTAGTGGCGCAGTACGAAGTAGACCGTTTTGTAGTTGGATTACCTAAGAATATGAACAATTCCATCGGACCAAGGGCAGAAGCTTCCATGTTATATGGAGAGAAGATCAAAGAACTATTCTCCTTGCCGGTTGATTATCAAGATGAACGACTAACCACTGTTCAGGCAGAACGTATGCTAGTAGAGCAGGCAAATACTTCAAGAGCGAAACGAAAAAAAGTCATCGATAAATTAGCAGCTGTGATGATTTTACAAAATTATTTAGACGGCTCAGGTAAGCAATTATTTTAATAATAAAAAGAAAAGAGGTAATCTTATGACAGAACATAACCATTCCCACGAACACGAAGGACACGAACACATCACATTGGTGGATGACCAAGGAAATGAAACATTATACGAAATCTTGCTAACAGTTGACGGACAAGAAGAATTTGGACGTAACTATGTTCTTTTATATCCAGCTGGTGTTTCAGAAGATGAAGATGTAGAATTACAAGCTTATGCATACATCGAAAACGAAGATGGAACAGAAGGCGAGTTAGAACAAATCGAAACAGACGCAGAATGGGATATGATCGAAGAAGTATTCAATACATTCATGGCGGAAGAAGAAGAATAGAATAAAAGAATCGATAAGGTGTAAGAAAAGCTGGACTCTCTGAAAAGTAGAGCCCGGTTTTTTCGTTTAGCACTAAATTTCCTTAAAAAGTAGAAAAGCTTTCGAAGCCTCGTTTGTTTCTTTTACTGTATAATAAAAGAAAATAGTAAAAATCGCTAAAAGATATAAACAAGAGAAAGGAAATACAAGATGATTGGTCTGATTTATTTTGTGGTGATCGTTCTGGCGAACACAGTTGGCGCTATTTCCGGGATGGGTGGAGGCGTGTTGATCAAACCGATTCTTGATCTTATCGGTGCCCATTCTGTTGCAGGGATTTCTTTTTACTCAACAGTTGCGGTATTCACGATGTCCATTGTTTCGACTGTGCGACAAGTATCAAGCGGGAAATCACTGAATTGGCAGATTGTCGGTTGGGTATCTAGTGGAGCTGTTGTTGGAGGAGTAGTCGGCAACATTGTATTCGAAGTTTTTTTACAGTTATTTGAAAACGAGAAGCATGTGCAGCTGATCCAAATTTTTTTGACGGTATTGACCTTGGTTTTTGCGTTCTTCTACACCAAGCATCATCAGCCAAAATTTCATTTGACGTCATGGACTTGGTACCTTATATGTGGGGTGGTTCTGGGCTTTTTAGCTAGTTTTTTAGGTATTGGTGGTGGACCAGTCAATGTTTCTTTGTTGATGCTGATGTTTGCATTGCCAATAAAAGAAGCAACACTATATTCTCTATCTACGATTTTCTTTTCTCAACTGGCAAAATTGGTAACGATTGCTTTAACAAGTAGCTTTATGCGCTTTGATTTATCTATGTTGTTTTATGTTATCCCCGCTGCTGTTATTGGAGGTTTGTGGGGAGCAAGATTTAGCAGGGTTTTGTCTCCAAAAAAAGTGACCTTTATTTTTCAAGCGATTGTCATCGTGGTTCTTTTGATCAATCTTTACAATGCTTTCGTCATCTTGCAAACATTAGAAGGATCTGGATTCAAGCAAGTCAAAATCACTGAAAAGTCTTTTTTTAAGTGAAAAAAGGAGTATACTGTGATAAAAAAATTCATTTAAAAAAATAAAAATTGGCTGGTGATTTGGATGTTGCGGGAAATGCGTTTAGGAGATGCAGAAGCACTACGAGAAATCAATGCGGAACAATTAGGGTATGATGTACCATTAACCGTTACGGTGAGACAAATGAAGAAACTGTTGAAGGAGCCAGAAAAAAATTTTTTCTTGGTTTATGAAGATCCTACTTCTAAAAAAGCAGCTGGCTATGTACAAGCGGAGTCCTATGAATCAATTTTCAGCGATCCGATGTTCAATATTATGGCACTTGCTGTGTCTAAACATGCTGAAAAAAGAGGAATCGGAAAGGCCTTGATGACTGGCGTAGAAGAAGAAGCGAAAAGACGAGGAATATCAGCAATAAGACTTAATTCTGCAGAATACAGAGTAGAAGCACACCGATTTTATGAACGCATCGGTTATCATTCCGATAAAATGCAAAAAAGATTTTTGAAAATCCTGTAAATTTTTATCAAAAAATACCTGGTCATCAAGCCGATACATGATGATCAGGTATTTTTTTTGACTAAGAAAGTAATTGCATCAAGAAACCTGAGATGATCAAAACGATGGCACCACCAAGCCGATTGCCCATTTGAGCAAAAGCAATAAGTTCCATCCGATTAGCTGCAGATAAGACAGCAACATTTCCTGTACCACCCATCGAGTTGTTGCATAAGCCAGCAGTAATAGTTGATTCGATTGGATATAAACCAAACAAACGACCGACAAATCCTGAAACTACTGAAATCGCGATAACACTTGTCAAACATAAGACAACAAATTGCCATGTCAAAGCAGAAGCCAATACATTTAGATTCAATAACGCAATACCGATACCGGCAAGAACAGCTGCTGTCAAGTTTTTGACAATCAAGTTGTTGAACATGATAGCTGCATCTTCGTAATATTCTGGTAATAGGTTTGCGATTTTACAGATAACAACGATAATGATCATGAATGCGTAAGCATGGACTTTAGGAACAAAATAGTTACCGATTTGTCCTAAGATGAAGAAAGTCAATGATACCATCAAACCGACACCTAATTGTGGAATGGAAGGTTTTACATTTCTAGGTTTTCCATCGCCAAGGTCGCCTTTTTCCATTAATTTACCATTACCGTTGAATTTTGGCATTGATTGTCCCGCACGAGCAACTAACGCTGCACCAATGATAGCTAGGACATTTGTCATTGCTGTAGCAGGAATCAGGCGGGAAATGATAGAAGAAGCGTCCGTACCTAAAACATTTGCATAAATCGTTGATAAAGGTACAGCTCCGGCTCCAACACCACCAGCCATTGCGGGCAATGAGATATATAAAACGGAATTTGCAAAACCATTTCCGATAAGCATACCTACGAGTCCTACGGCAGAAAAGGAGACGACCATTGAAATAAGTGCAACGGGAATAAAACGAACAGAAGCTTTCATCAATAGATTACGGTTCATACCAAGGATGCTACCAGTAATCAAGGCAGCAATATAAAAGTCTAAAAAGCCCATATTGCTGACAAAGTTTTCTGTGGATTTTACTACATACTCAGGTAAGATCCCAAATGTAGCAATCGCGGCAGAGGCAAAGATCGCAAAAACGGAGCCACCACCTAAATAACTTTTGACGATAGGGATTTTTGTTCCGATAAAATGAAATAAATTACCGAAAATGACCAAAACAGCGATTGGGCCAATCATATTCGTCGGTAATTTTCCTAAAGCCATTGCAATGATCAGGACAAGGACCATGATCAAATAAAGGGGCAAACTTACGCCGGTAATTTTTGTTGACCAAAACCCTTCTTTTTTCTTTTCCTCAACTGCAGTTGCAGTTGTTGTTTTTTGTGCCATTTTTACAGATCCTTTCTTATTCTGTATCGTATGAAAAAAGCCAAAGAGAAGCGGCAAAAGAGCAGTAGTTGGCTGGCTGCTGTTTTGCCGCAGTCGCTTTTTTCTTTTTAGACGTCATACAAAGTTTCTGTATGTTCTTTTACTATAACAATCTTAATCTTCTAAAGATTTATATTCAGGAACCCATTTAGCAGATTCAACAGCTTCTTTGATATCCGTGATTTCTTCACGATTCAATTTTTGTGCAACAACTGATTTTGCGACAGTTTCAGCAATCGTTTGAGAGAATTCAGTGATTTTTGCTACTGGAGGCAAGATAGCTGCTCCTGGTTTTGTTACATCAACGATTCCGCCTAATGCTCGACTAGCTTGAGAAATGATTTCAGCATTTACTCGTGTAGCTGTTGAAGCAATCAAACCAAGCCCTAAACCTGGGTACATCAACGCATTATTTGCTTGACCGATTTGGTAAGTTACACCGTTATATTCCACATCAGCAGCAGGGATACCTGTTCCAACTAAAGCTTTTCCGTCCGTCCATTCAATCAAATCTTTTGCTTTTGCTTCTGCCAATTTTGTTGGATTAGACAAAGGCATGATGATTGGACGTGGGGTATGAGCCGCCATTTCTTTCACGATTTCTTCAGTGAATGCTCCAGGTTGGGTAGAAGTACCGATCATGATCGTTGGATGGATTGCTTTTACAACTGCTTCTAAGTTTGTCAATTCATCAGCATTAGTGAATTCTGAGCGTTTACGAGCGAATGGGATTTGACCAGGAGTCAACCCTTTTGTATCTTCAAACAATAAACCCTGTTTATCTACTTGATAGAAATGTTGGCGTGCTTCTTCTTCAGGTACACCTTGACGGATCATTTCATCTAAAAGGATGTTTGCGATACCTACACCAGCAGTACCAGCACCAAATGTCAAGATCGTTTGATCTTTCAATTGCTCACCTGATATATTCAATCCACCTAATACACCAGCTAGTACAACGATTCCTGTGCCTTGGATATCATCATTGAAAGTAGTGATTTTATCTTCGTATTTTTCTAAAATCGTTGCAGCATTTCCTCGTCCAAAATCTTCCCAATGTAATAACAATTCTGGGAATAATTCAGTAGCTGATTGAACGAATTGATCAATGAATTCGTAGTAAGTTTCGCCTTCTACACGAGCATGACGATTCCCTAAGTATAATGGATTATTCAATAATTCTTCGTTATTAGTACCAGCGTCAATCGATACAGGCAAGACTTGTGCAGGATTGATACCAGCCGCAGCAGTGTAGACCATCAATTTACCGATAGCGATGTCAACACCGTTCACACCCCAGTCACCCATACCTAAGATTCCTTCTGCATCTGTCACAACGATCAAACGAATGTCGCGTCCATCTGCTGCGTTTTTCAAACTTGCTTTGATATTTTCTGGTTCGTCGATTGAAAGAAATGCAGCATCTTGTGGTTTCAAGAAAATTTCGTTGTATTGTTCGATTGAATCCGCAACGACAGGATCATAAACGACAGGCATGAATTCAACTAAATGTTCGCCCATCAATTTATAAAACAATGTCCGGTTCGTATTGAATAGATTCATTAAGAAGATACGTTTTTCCAAATCGGTCTGTTTGCTTAAGTATTGACCGTAAGCTTGGACAGATTGTTGTTCCAATGTTTGGACAGTACTTGGAAGCATACCAGTGATTCCGTATTTTGCCCGTTCTTCTTTTGTAAAAGCTGTTCCTTTATTTAGAAAAGGATTATTTAATAAGTTTAACCCTGTAAGCATGAATGATTCCTCCTAAGTTTTAATACAAACGAAGTATAGGAGTCAGATGAGGATATAGTCAAAAAGAGCAGGTATAATAAATTTTATTTATATGAGTAATAGAGTCAAAAGAAATCAAAATAGCGGTATTTGTTCTTTTTATATCAACAATCCTTGCTTGATTACTATGCGTATCTCTTATATGCTAAAGAAAGAAAAGTAGAAGAATAAAAGATATGTTAATAAATAGAATCTCTGAAGAATAAATCACGTGATCGTGACGATAAAGTTCACTTACGTCAGGTGATAAAAAATACATAAGTAGAAAACTAAGAGGAGGATCAGAAAATGAAAGAAGTTCAATTGATCAGAAAAAGCGAACTATCAGAAGGTGGTTGCAATGCATGCGGCGTAGTAGAAGCAACAAGCTATACATTAAAGCTTGGTGCCAACAAAGCGATAATCTCTGAGTTGACAGTAGGCGGTCTTGTGGACAGTCTGGCGCTTGCTGAAGGTTTTATTGGAGAAGATATTTATGAGATGTTTTCAGAAATCCGTCAGTTAAAAAAAGGGGAAAACTGCATAGAGGTTCATCATGAGAGCCCGAATGTGAGATTCAAACGTGGTGATAATGAGATGATCTTCAATAATCATGTGTCCGATCACACCGAGCTATATGGAATCGTGAATCAAATACTAACTGAGCTTTTTGAATTGGGACCTTATGCGTTCAAGGAAGAAAACGGTAATCCAAAATTAAACGAAGAATGGCAAGAAACGATTGAAACACAAAGAAACAACCCGCACTTATTTCAATAGGCATCCACAGTATTTCGTAAAAGGGACTTTGACACGACTTTTGTCAAAGTCCCATCGTTTTTTATCTATTTGTGTTCTAAACATTTCTTTCAGAGTAGTAACAACTGGAATGACTGAAATGTAAACAGATTATTTGCCTGTATCAATACGGAAGAGTAATATAAAATGTGTAAACGCTATCATATTATTCATTCAATTTTTTATAGAGGGAAGGCATTGAAATGGAAAAAACGTATCAAGCAGGTACAAATGAAGGAATAGTGGATTTTATCAATATGGAAGATTTAGAAATAGCCGCTTCACAAGTGATTCCAGCTGGTGGTTATGGTTACATCAGCAGTGGTGCTGGCGACTTATTTACTTATCAAGAAAATGAACGGGCATTCAATCATCAGCTGATTATTCCTCATGTATTAAGAGATGTAGAATTACCCGATACAACTACACATTTTGACGAAGAAACGCTGACTGCACCAATCATCATGGCACCAGTTGCTGCTCATGGCTTAGCTCATGTGAAGGCGGAAAAAGCTTCTGCAAAAGGTGTAGCAGATTTTGGGACGATCTATACAGCAAGTTCTTACGCTTCTTGTACATTAGAAGAGATAAGAGAAGCAGGCGGGGAGAAAGCACCGCAATGGTTTCAATTTTATATGAGCAAAGATGATGGGATCAATTTGGATATTCTTGAAGTGGCCAAGCGTAATGGAGCAAAAGCAATCGTATTGACAGCGGATGCAACAGTTGGCGGAAACCGTGAAACAGACCGCAGAAATGGGTTTACCTTCCCACTGCCAATGCCGATCGTTCAGGCTTATCAATCAGGAGTAGGCCAAACGATGGATGCTGTGTACAAATCTTCCAAACAGAAGCTTAGTCCAAAAGATGTAGAATTTATTGCTGCTCATTCTGATTTGCCAGTCTATGTGAAAGGTGTCCAGTCAGAAGAAGATGTCTATCGTTCATTAGAATCTGGTGCTGGCGGAATCTGGGTATCTAATCATGGTGGCCGTCAACTAGATGGTGGTCCAGCAGCGTTTGATTCGTTGCAATATGTGGCAGAAGCAGTAGATAAACGTGTACCAATCGTGTTTGACAGCGGTGTACGACGCGGACAGCATGTTTTCAAAGCAATCGCATCAGGTGCAGATCTTGTTGCTATTGGCAGACCCGTTATTTATGGATTGTCTTTAGGAGGAAGCACAGGAGTCCGTCAAGTGTTTGATTTCTTTAAAACAGAATTGGAAATGGTCATGCAATTAGCTGGAACACAAACAGTAGAAGATATCAAAAAAATAAAATTGCGTGAGAATCGTTTTATTTAAGATACAAATGACGAAAACAATAGGAGTGCGGCAGTTGATGCCGTACTCCTATTTGTATGGGTCAGAGAAGCATTAATAGAATAAGTTGAAATGAAAAAAAGAAAATTGAAATGTTTTTTCATACTTAATAAAAAAATAAGAATATTCATGTAAACGATTTTATTGCTTTTTTCTCTTTTATACAAAAAGGGTCAGAATTTCAAGTAAGCGGATGAATTCATGAGGATTTTTTGCATGCTGTCTCTACTATACTTAGGTCACTAAGAAAAAGGAGTGATTTATTATGAAAAAGAACATGATTGGGACATTATTACTTTCAACACTTCTTCTAGGCGGCTTGGCAACCCCAGCTTTTGCTGAAGGTCAAGCAACTTCAAAAGGAGATATTACCTTTACTGAGCCAACAAATACTGTCGTACCCCTTGATCCTACTGATCCTTCTAAACCAGTAGAGCCGGCAGATCCGGAAAATCCAGGAACTGGCCAGACAGGTCCTTTAACGCTGGATGTAGTTCCCGAATTGCCGTTTGGTACACACGAGATTGAAAGCGGAACAAAAACATATCAAATAGACGCTTCAAAAAATGATACACCTTATCTTCAAGTATCAGATCGTCGAGGTGTAGGTGCAGACGGGCAAGCGCAAGGATGGAACGTGACAGTTTCGGTTTCAGATTTTGTAAACGGTTCACAAGTTTTGCAAGGGGCTGAATTGGATTTTGGGACATCCACTGTGAAAAGTACCTCAGATAACGAAGCCACTGCACCAACTAGTCAAGCTGTGACTGGATTAAGTAAAGCAAGTGCAGCGACACCAATATTTACAGCAGCAAAAGACCAAGGTCTAGGAACATGGCTTTCTGTTTATGATCCAGCAAATATCACGCTGAAAGTACCTAAAGCAGCAGCTGGAACATTCACGGCTGATTTGACTTGGAACCTCGTGGCTGGCCCAGTAGCATAGAATATGAAATGAATTCAACAAACTGCGGTGAAAATACTATGGGTGAAGAATCTTTTTACCGCAGTTGTTGTTGAAAGGATGTGGTGGACAATGAATCAAAGTAAACGACTGTTTGTTTCGTTTTTTTCTATTTTAAGTCTATTTTTCATTTTTCCGTCAATCAGTCAAGCAGAGGATTCAGCAGGAGACTTTGGGATCAAACCGGTATTTCCAGAGAATCAAATAGATAAAGCAATCGGTTATTTTGATTTATTAGTGGCACCGGAACAAAATCAGACACTGGAAGTAATTATCAGCAATTCTTTAGATCAAGAACGAACATTTGAGGTCTCTGTTAATCCGGCGGTAACGAGTGATGGTGGAACGATCGATTATAGTCAAAAAAATCCAACGCTAGATGGGACCTTGCCGTTTGATGTCCGTGACGTTTTGACCGTTGCCAAAAAGGAAGTCAATGTACCAGCGCATGCTGAAACAACTGTACCTGTAGAAGTAAAAATCCCAGCTAAAAGCTTTAAGGGACGTGTATTAGCGGGTATTCATGTTTCACCTAAAGAAGAAGCTGAAACAGAAAATGCTACAGAAGGTGCACAAATAAAAAATCGTATTGCTTATAATCTCGCAGTCGTTTTACAAGAAAGTCAAGAGACGATAGAACCGGATCTGAAACTTTTATCAGGAGATTTGAACGAGGTCAATGCAAAGCCCACTGTCCAGCTTCGTTTCCAAAATCCTCAGCCTACGATTATCAGCAATTTGATATTTACGAGCAAGATCTATTATGAAAATCAGCTTTATATTGAAAATACGTCTAATGCATTTTTAGTTGCACCAAATTCGAATTTTCACTTGAATCTTGATTTAGCTGGTGATAAAGCAAAAGCCGGCGATTACCGCGCAGAAATCATAGCAAAATCAGGTGACAGTAATGAATGGCGATTTACACAAAACTTTACGATCAAAAAAGAAAAAGCACAGAAAGTAAATGAAAATTCCGTTTTTGCAGTACAAGAACAATCTTTCCCATGGCTTTATGCAGGATTGGTTGCTGCAGTTCTTGTATTACTGTTGATTTTGCTGTTTTTGTGGATCCACAAGAAAAAGAAAAAAGGAGAAACAACACGATGAGGTGATTTCGTTGAAAGCATCAATCTTATTAGGAGGGATTATTGCAAGTTTGCTGTTCTTCAGCTGGCAAGAGCCAGTCCAAGCAGATACCAAAAGTTCAGGCACGATTACATTTTATGATCTAAGTCCAGTTCCGCATCCAAGTGGTTCAGTCAATGGCACATCAAAACAGCAGACACAGCCATCGATTTATAAAGAGGCTAATCAACATGGCGTATTTCCGGAGACGAATGAACAAAGGATCCGTTTTCTTTATTTGATCATTGGTATAGAATTATGGCTTCTTGTGTGGTTGTTGTTATGGAGAAGAAAGGAAAAGGAGGATGAACATGTTGCTACAAAATAAATTTACATTTTTTCGCTCCTTCTTTTTTACTTCGCTTTTTGTTTTAAGTATATTTATCTTTTCACCTTCGGCAGAAGCTGTTGGAGCAACGCCTCCTACCATTTCTTATGATCCGTACACATACGAAAATATCGTACCTCCAAATGGTGGACGTAGTGCAGTGAATGGCGGGAAGCTTGTCCAACTAACTGGGGCTAACCAGTTGCCTAAATTGACTGCTACTTATTTAAACGATGGTTCAAATGATCCTTGGAAAGGTGGCACGGTCCGTTTTCATTGGGAAAGTCATGTGAAACTAACAAATGTACTTGATTTGGTGAATATCACTGCACAAGGTTTTGCCTTCGTTGCAATCATCAATTTACCGGAACATGTATCAAGTAGTGATGTATTAAAAGCAATTGACTGGAACAACGCCTACTTGTATATTGCCGGTGCCCCCATCAAGGTTACTAGCGGAAGTTTATTATCAGCAGGAAGCCATACTTTACGTTTTGGGATGGGTTCGTGGGATACAAATACTCTCCTGCCAGATATCATCGCTATTATTACGCGAGGCGAGTTCAATGTTGACGATGTCCCGCTTCAATTTGATATTACAGCTAATGTCGCGAAGATGACAGAAAACGGAGATAAATATGATACGAGTCCAAACAAAATTTTGACCAAAGGTAAATTACAACCTTCTATATCTAAAAAAGCTATTTTTTCTGTTGATTTTTATGACTCGAATAATATTATCCAAGATCGTATGTTCAATTCGATCTTAGCTCCAGCTGCAGGTAGATTTTATCCTAAATTAACTGGTGGAAAATTGAATCCAGGAGCGTATGCATTTTCTGCAAGTGCAGAGATAAATACGTGGAATAGTTACATTTCACCAAGTGATTCAACAGGAAAATATAATACATTTGCTGATACTACAGAATACGTGGATGGGAATAACCAGAACCTTCCAGGCTCAACCAATAATCGAACACTAACGATGGGGTTGACTGAAGGACGTTTTGATCAACTACCATCTACTCGCTTTGATCGTGTAGTCAATTATTTTACAGGGAAAAACGTCACACAAGGAGCAACACTGACTCATACTCCAGCAAGCACAAGTGGATTGAATCAGTCAACCAATATTGTATATAGCGGGAAAGATGCGCAAGGTGGATTGCTTTCTCCCGTTGCTTTAAAGGTATTGGAGCAGTACAAGCTAGACGGTACGGTTTTACCAACAAACTTAACAGCTGATAGTCAGTGGGGAAAGCTCCTTTCTCCTGCGCCGTACCAAGTCATGGCCAATTGGTCAGCAACTGAATTAAAAACGGGGTCGATCCATTACAGGCTTTATTCGAAAGGAACCCAAAAATTAGCGGCAGGATGGACAGATCAACTTTTCCAAACGATCTCATCAAATAATGGCGGCACAACTACAGCTACTTCTACACTACCTGCATTGGCTTCAGGGCAATATTATTTTGATTATCGCTTGGTGGACGACGTACTTACTAACCTGTATCCTTCTTTTGCGTACAAATGGCAGTCTGAACAAGCGGGAATCACCACTCTTCCCCAAATAACAGTGGCTAATTTTCCATCAGTGAGTGCAGACAGCCAGCTAAAAAATCTTAGCAGACAACCGGATGAAGGAACTCCCTTATCTGCACTATCAGGGGATACGATACAAGAAAATGTGACATTCACGTTGACAAAATCTGGGGATGCGATCACCGACAAAAAAATCACGATCTCACTTCCAGAAAATACTACTTATATCAATGGTACCTTAAAATTAAATGGTACAACTGTCGCAGATACCAGCGTTCAACAAGGAGTATCTGTCCCAGCAGATTTATTGAGCAAAGTCGGCGATACTATTCATCTTACTTACAACTATCAATTAAATACTGTAGATACTTCTGTGCAATCTGTCAGCATACCGACAAAGGCAGCTGTACTTTCTAGCAATATTACATTAGCAGATGGTGCTAAGCTTCCTAATCCAGTTGTCCAAACATCTTCCAAAACAATTCTTGTCCCCAAACAAGAATTGACATTAGTTGATGTACCAGATGATTTTACATTTGGCAACGATCTCCCCAAACCGTTGAAGACAAGTTATTATGAAGCAAAAGGCGATTTTTCTTTTGATGTACGGGATACTCGGCTTCCAAGCACGTCTCCTTGGCAACTGACAGGTACATTGACTTCTTCATTTAAGAATGATCAAGGTCAAGAATTAAGCGGAACAAAATTGTACTTTAATCATGCTGGTTCAAAGCAATTGATCCAACAAGGACAAAACACGATGATTTATCAAAGTGATGGCACAGCTAAAGGAGAGGTTCTCGTTGACTTTCCCGATACCGATGGTTTACTCTTAGAGGTAAATAGCAGTACGAACGCTCAACCTGGCGTAAGGTATCAAGGCACGATCACATGGGAACTGTCAGCTGGGCCAATCAGCTAAGTGATCAGAATTTGTATGGATCTGTGACAACTGTCGCAGATCCTCTTTTTCAAGGATGAGAAGGAAACTTCTGCTGTTAAAATCAGAAATGCTTGGAGGAGTGGACTTGGAACTTTTCAGTTTGCTTGAAAAAAATGAACAACGGCAAATCAAACTTTTTCAACTTTTATTAGAGGAAAAAGGAGAGATCTCTGTTAATAACGTACTAGCCCGCTTATCAATCGATCGGTCTACCTTGAAAGAAGATTTATTTTATTTACAAGCTAGTTTAGAAAACATCGAACAACTGGAAATCGTTATCCAAGAAGGATACATTTTATTGATCAGACATGGCAATATAGCAGCTATCGATGTTTATTATCATTGCTATTTGCGCTATTCTACAAAATATCAAATCCTTCTTTATCTGTTAGAATATGGCTCATTTGATCGGCAGAAACTTGTTATGGAACTTAATATCAGTTCGGCTACTTTGTCGCGTAGAGTGAAGGAATTAAATGATTCTTTAAAAGAGTTTCATTTGAAAATAAAAAGCGGGCGTTTGACTGGCCCAGAAAATCAAATCCGCTATTTCTATTTTCAATTATTTTGGTTTGGTCGCCCCTACCTTGAAAATAAAAAAGAATACAGCGATTTATCAGGAAACACTTTTTTAGATCTGCTACAAAAAGAGTTCAGTTTTGCCATTACAGAAGAAGGGCGACTGAAATTTGAAATATGGCTTTCCATTATGAAGAAACGGATGCGCTGTACGAAAAAAGCCAAACCAGATTATAGTAATCTTCCTGTTGGATTGTTTCAAACGACACAATTTTTATTGGAGCTTCATACATTTTTGACCCGTTATTTCTTTCAATATGCCTTTCCTTGGAATCAAAACGAAACGTTGGTTTTTTATCTTTTCATGATCAGTAACTTTACATTAGATACACATAATTCACATGTTCAGGAATTTTTGATAAGCGAAAAATACAAAGATGACGTAGTGGCTCAATTGAATCGAACGTTTAAACAATCGATAGAAGAATATTTTTCTTTCTATGTTTTTCCAGAAGAGATTTCGCAAAAGATTGCGTTGACAGTGATGCAAAATCACGCTCATTTTGCCTATTTTAGAGGATGGATGAATATTTTTGGTCAAGAAGGATTGAAACAACGGTTAACTGAAGTAGAAGATAAACAATTCCTTGTTTTATGTGAAAGACTGGTCAGACAAACATTTGCTATTGTGGATTTTACTGAAGCAGACGAGGAAAATGCCCGTTTTGAATTATTTGCTCGCTATGCATCTATTTTACGAACGCTAATCAAGCAATTGGAATTGCGCTTGCAAATTGCTTATGATCTTCCGTACGAAAGGCTAATGGCGGATATCGTGAAAGAAATCATTCAAGAACAGTTGTTGAATACGATCAAATATGATTTAGTGGAATACGAGAAAGACAAGCAATATGATGTCATTTTGACTAGCCAATTGAAAGAATACCCGTCACAGAAGTCCGCTAAAGTTTTTGTATTTACGAGTAATGAATTTAACTATGATTTTCCCTATTTGAACCAATTTTTAAAAGAATGCTATTTAGAAAAATTGAATTTAAGGATGAATAAAACATGAAAATCGTGATCATTGGTGCTTCCCATGCAGGCATCACCGCTGCCCTAAATCTACGCAAACTTCAACCGGAGGCAGAAGTTCTGTTGATCGATGAAAATCACAAAGATGGATTAGGCTATGTTTCAAATGGAATCAATCTTTATTTAAAAGGAAAGATACATAGTTTAGCTGAAGCTGCAAACAACGAGCGGACTCTTCAAGCAAGTGGTGCAAAACTGATCACCGAATGGAGAGTAACTGAACTTGATCCAGACAAACATCAGCTCATCCTCACTTCTGAGGAAGGAAAAAAAGAAACCCTAACCTATGATAAACTAATCGTGGCAACAGGTTCATCTCCTGCTACTTTATATAAACAAATTGAAGCTGAAAATGTCTACACCTATAAAAATCTAGTGCAATCTAAACAAGTACTTGCCGCTTTGAAAGAAGCAAAAGAAGTAGTGATTTTTGGTGCTGGTTATATTGGGTTAGAATTAGCAGATGCTTTGAGAAATAAGGGACATATGATTCATTTAGTTGATTACATGCCGAATGTTTTATCAAGATATTTCGATAAAGATATGATTGGCAGTTTTCAAAATCAGCTGAAAAACAAGCAAATCAACTTTCATCCAAATGAATTTTTGATTGATTGGAAAAAATCAGGAGAAGAAGTAGTATCCGTACAACTTTTGTCTCAAACACTGAAGGCAGATATCGTCATTTTTTCTGCTCAAACTTGTCCAAATACGTCATTGTTAAAAGACAAAGTGGCATTGTATGAGGACGACACTGTGATGGTCAATGAATACCTGCAGACAAGTGATTCGGATATCTATGCGATTGGCGATATCGTTCCAGTCAGTTTTGACAAAAAAGAACGGCATCTTTTTTTGCCCTTAGTTACTCGAGCTGTACATATGGCGAGAGCGGTAGCGTTGACTTTGTGCGAGCAGCCGACTGCTTATGATCTCAAACAAAAGATAACAGCAACGGTCATTACCGACCACTTTTTAGGAACTGTTGGGTTGACAGAAGACGAAGCACCATTTTTGGAACAAAGTGCCTGTTCTTGTTCAGGAGAGTTTGACCTATTTCCACAATACTATGAAGAAAATAAAACAGTAAATGCAAAGCTGATCTATCATCCAGATACATTAGAAATCATTGGCGGACAGCTGATAAGCCAAGAATTTTTATTATCAGATTTGAACTTGCTTGCTGATATCGTGAAACAAAAAAACACGATTCCACAGTTAGCAGTTGAAAACTTTGGATTTTTGGCTGAATATACCCCACGTTTCCACTATCTCAATGAGTTAGCTTTTAAAGTACTAGCTAAGAGAGCCAATCGCAATAGAGTAGAAAAAAGACCGTGAGAAACATCACGGTCTTTTATTATGTGAAATGCTATTTTTATAATAAAAAAACTGAAAATACTAACTAAAAAGCGTTTAGACATCATAAGGAGAGATAATAAAAAAGCGAAAATGTATTTTGAGCATAATATTCGCCAAAAATTTATCAAGTGATAAAATTATTGTATAAAATAATTATTTCAAGAGGAGGAATTAAATGTTTTTAGCATTAAATGAAATTATGCATTCAAAGTTACGTTACGCATTAGTTGCAGGGGTGATGTTTTTAATCGCCTACTTGGTATTTTTTTTGACCGGGTTAGCTTATGGCTTAGCTCAAGACAATCGAACGGCGGTTGACAAGTGGGAGGCAGATTCGATCGTTCTATCGAAAGATGCAAATTCAAATCTAGGGATGTCCATGATTACTAAGAAGACCGCAGAAGAAGTCGAAGGTGGAAAAGTGGCCTATCTTGCCCAAACTCCAGGAGTCGTGACTAGTAAAGACAGTACAGATGAAGGAAAAATCAATGTTAGCTTCTTTGGTATCGATAAAGATCAGTTCATCATGCCGAATCTTGTTGAAGGAAAAGCTTTTAATAACGATGATGAGGCAATAGGCGATAGTAGCCTGAAGGAAGAATATGGTCTAGCCGTAGGAGATACGGTCAAGTTATCTGGTAGTGATAAGACGTTTAAACTAACTGGTTTTACGGATCATGCCAAGTTTAATGTTTCACCGGTTCTTTATACGACCATTAATGCTTACCAACAAATCCGTTTCGAAAAAGAAGACACAAGTGAGAATGCACGGATCAATGCAATAGTTGTCAGAGGAAAAATCAACGATTTACCTGAAGACTTGGAACAGATCAAAATTTCTAAATTCATCAATGAATTACCTGGATACAATGCACAAGTATTGACTTTTGGGTTTATGATTGGCTTTTTGATTGTTATTGCGGCTATCGTGATCGGGATTTTTATTTATGTACTGACGATGCAAAAAATCAATATCTTTGGTGTAATGAAAGCCCAAGGAATCACGGGAGGATTTATTGCACGCTCTGTAGTGGCACAAACATTCATTTTATCCTTTGTTGGTATTCTTCTTGGTCTAGTGGGAACAGTGGGAACATCTCTTGTTCTACCTGATGCGGTTCCATTCCAAAGCAATTGGCTATTTTTTGGCGTCATTAGCTTGTTGATGTTGGTAGTGGCTGTGTTAGGCGCACTATTTTCTGTTCGGACGATCGTGAAAATCGATCCGCTGAAGGCCATTGGATAAGAAGGAGGAAGAACATGAAAGCAATAGAATTTAAAGAAGTAGAAAAAAGTTTCCAAGATGGCGACCAAGTAGTAAAAGCATTGAAAGAAACAACGATGAGTATCGATAAAGGGGAATTTGTTGCGATCATCGGTCCTTCGGGTTCAGGAAAAAGTACCTTTTTGACTTTAGCAGGCGGATTGCAGACACCTAGCAGCGGCTCTGTATTTATCAATGATCAGGAATTCAGTAATCAAAAAGAAAGCGAACGTGTTAAACTCCGCTTCAAAGAAATTGGTTTTATCTTGCAAGCATCAAATCTGGTTCCTTTTCTGACAGTAAAAAAGCAGTTATTATTAGTAGATAAAATCAAACATGAACATCGGCAAAAAGAAGCAAAAGAATTATTTGAGCAGCTTGGCGTGGATAAGCTGATCAACAAGTATCCAGAAGAACTATCTGGTGGTGAAAGACAAAGGGTGGCAATTGCTCGTGCATTGTACAATGATCCGTCTATTATTCTAGCAGATGAACCAACTGCCAGTTTGGATTCAGAAAAGGCAAGAGAAGTAGTCGATATTTTGGCAAAAGAATCAAAAGAAAAAAATAAAGCAACGATCATGGTGACGCACGACACACGGTTGATTGACAAATGCGATAGAATATTTATGATGGAAGATGGTGTATTGAAAGAAAAAGAATAACCAAAAAGTAGGTGGAAAAATGGTCCATCGATACAATAAAGACACGCAACAAAAAATTTTAAAAGAAGCGGCTGACTTGTTCATGTCCAAGGGCTATCTTGGTACTTCAACAAGAGAGATCGCACAAAAAGTTGGGATCACCCAGCCCAATCTTTATCACTATTTTAGTGATAAAGAAAAGTTATATACAGCAGTATTAGAAAAGCACTTAGAAGATGTTGGGAAAGCGTTGAGAGAAATCGTCCAAACAAGCGAAACGACATTTCAAGTGATGTTGACAAAAATGGCTCAATTTTTGATTGAGACGCATCTTGTTGATTTATTTCTGATGCTTCACGACCTTGAGAGCAATCTTTCTAATGAAACGAGAGATCATCTTTTCTTTCTATGGAAGAAAAATTATCGTGAACCATTTGAAGAAATTTTTTCAACAAACCAATCCGTGTTAAGAAGTGGGATTTCCAAAGAAATTGCAGCAAGGCATTTTTTCTTAGTGTTGGCACCGTACATCACTCGATCAAAAAGACCTGTAGAAGAACCGCTAAATGTGGCACAATTGATCGATTTATATTTGAATGGTGTATTAGGACAAACGTAAAGCTGTTATATGTGGAGAAAAACAGTTAGGTAAAGAAACAAGATATGACGAAAATCGTTGTATCTTGTTTCTTTTTTATACGGCTAGTTTTTCATGCATAAAACTTTGTTATTCTCTCATAATTATCAAGGGATATTTTATTTATTATTTCATTCTAATTGAATCGTTATCAAAAGGGATTTAACTAAAAAGTAGTTTTTGTTTACTTATAAATAACGAAAACAATATAAAAGAAAACGTTTGCAAACAGAATTCTAGAATGTTACTATTTAGTTGTAATTATAAAGTCAATGTTTCTGGTGCGTTTGTTCTGTCGATGATCTAGGAGGTGTTTTTATTTAATAACACAAATAATTAATTAGTTGTAGAATGAAAGAAACTATTTATTTGGTGGATGAATCATAACGAATAGACAAAAGGAGGGTTCAAAATATGTCAAAAATGAAAAAAATCAGTTTAGCCGTAATGTTATTTTCTTCGGTGATGTCTGTCACATCTCCGTTATTAGGACAAAAAGACTCTGTCTATGCCGAAGAAACAGCTCAAGTTGTTCAAGCAAAAGAATACCGGAATGTCATGTATTATGGAGATTGGTCCATCTGGGATGGTGAAGGGAAATTTATTCCTCAAGATATTCCAGCGGATCAGCTAACACATTTGAACTTTGCCTTTTTAGATTTTGATAGCGAGGGGAATCTGACATTTACAGATGCAGATGCTGCTGTAGGTGCATCTTTAGAACAACCTGGCGTAGGATGGAACACACCAAGTTCTGGGATTTTGAATGCAATTCAAGATTTACGCGGCAAAAATAAAAATCTAAAAATAGGCGTATCTTTAGGCGGATGGTCAAAATCAGGAGACTTTTCAGAAGTGGCAGCTGATCCAGTAAAACGTAAAAATCTAGTAGAAAATATCACGAAATTTATTAAGTATACCAATATGGATTTTGTCGATGTCGATTGGGAATATCCAGCTGATGTCCGTCAGCCAGATCTAGTAGATAATGTAAACGATGAAGGAACACCACATGCCAAACCGGAAGACAAAGAGAATTACATCATGCTTTTAAAAGAGATTCGCGAGTCAATTGATCAACAAGGAAAAAAGTTAGGGAAAACATATGAATTATCTGTAGCGCTTCCTTCTTCCAGAGAAAAATTAAATGATGGGATTGACATTCCTAAATTATTCTCTGTGGTCGATTTTGCCAATATCATGACCTATGATTTGAATGGGGCATGGAGTCCAAACAGTGCTCACCATACGGCACTATATGGCAATCCAGCTGATCCTAATTATGAAGAAGGTCTTTCTGTCGATCAGACAGTCAAATTTTTACAAAAAGAAGGAGCTCCTTCCGACAAAATCGTGATTGGTGCAGCTTTTTATACACGCGGCTGGCATGAGGTAGAAAGCGGGGATAACAAAGAGCTACCTGGTTTGTTCCAATCAGCAAAAGCAAGCAACCAAGATGCCGATCAAACACCTTCTTACGGTGCCAAAAACAAAAACGATCTCGTTTCAGGAAATGGTGGTAGAGCTGGCGGCGTCTGGCCTTATCGGAATATCGCTGATTTGATTGATCAAACAGCAGACTTAAAAGAATATTGGGATGATGTAGCGAAAGCACCTTATATGTACAGTAAAACAACAGGAGAATTCTTTACTTATGACAATGTCAAATCTGTCAGCTACAAAGCAGAATATGTAAAAGAAAATGAATTAGGTGGAGTAATCTCCTGGATGCAATCACAAGATAAGGAAACCAACAGTAGTAAGAGAGACGAGCTGACTAATGCAATCAAACAAGGATTATTCGGTGACGAAAAACTGTCAGAACAAGAAATAGTTTCCTTCCCGTTAGCGATTGATGTGGATATTTCTACTTATAGTGAATATGGTGCGAATGGTTATAACATCACTATCAAGAACAACGAGCAGCTTAACGAAACTTCTAGTGTATTGAGTGCAGTGGAATTAGCCCAAGAAACAATCAAATTCCCTAAACTATATATTCCAATCCATTCAGCTGAAAGTCTAAGTGCGGGAGATTACAAAGCTGGAACAGTAACGATAGAAAATGGATATGTCGTGATTGATTTAGCTTCTGTATATGACGGTAAGCATATCGAGCCAGATGCTTCTTATGAATTTAGATTAAGATCAAGTGATGAGAATCCAACAGTCGATCGAATTGGCCATATTGCGTTAGTCCAAAGAATCGGAGATGAAGGAGCGGAAATCAATCGGCAAGTCATCTATGGAAAAGAACTGATACCGGATCCATCCGATACGCAACCCCCATCTGTACCCGAAAATCTAGCTGTTTCAGATATTCAAGGAACACGAGTTACTTTGAGTTGGGAAGAATCAACAGACAATAACCAGGTGGCAGGTTATTACATCTATCGTGATGGCCAGCGTGTAGCACAAACAGCTCATACTCGATATACAGATACAGGTTTGGAGACAAATACACCGTACACTTATACAGTCAGTGCATTTGACGCTTCTGGAAATGTATCTGAGAAAAGCTTGCCGATAACGATCACAACGAAAAGCGAAGACCCTGCTCCAGAATACGAAGAATGGAACCCAGAAAAAGCTTATGTCAAGGGAGACATCGTCACTTATAAAGGGAAAGTTTATCAGGCAAAGTGGTGGAATCAAGGGGAAGAACCAGGTTCTAATGAGTGGGGCGCATGGGAACTGATTGGTTAAATTTGCTGTTTATTTGAAAACACGGGGCTGTGACAAAACGTTTGTCGCAGCTCCTTTTTTGCGTACTTAAGCTGATTTTAAGTTTTGACCCTTAGTCTGGATCTACGAGGTGAGAGTCAAGCATGAAAAAAATAATTGGAGCTTTTGTATGTGCAATCATTATCATTATTATCTGTTTTCAAATAGATGTTTTTGGTCAAAAAAAGATAGTTGGGCAAACAGTCAGCAGTACGAACAGTACGGTTACAAAGACAAAGGAATCATCTGATGACACAAAACAAGAGACATTAGTCAAAATCGGAAAAAATGACCGTACACTATATACAGATGACTCGCTAACGACCCCATTAGCAACTATAAACGGCGGAGAACTGACGGAGTTTCTTTCCGAAACAAAAAATGCTTATCAGATCAAGACAAATGATGGCTATACTGGATATTTAGCCCTCGAAGATGGAACCAAAGTCACAAAGAATATACAAACAAAACCGAAAGAGTTATCTGATGCAGTGATTGTATTAGATCCTGGGCATGGCGGAAATGATACTGGGGCATTAAGCAATGATGAACAAACAGAAGAAAAGGATATAACATTAAGTACAGCCATAAAAGTAAAAAAGGCGCTAGAGGATGCTGGAGCAACGGTTTATTTGACCCACACTACAGATGAATTAGTACAGCTTGGAGATATATGCGACTACAGTGAAGAAAAAAAGGCAGATGTCTTTATCAGTTTACACGCAGACTCTACGGAATATGCGAATGAAGCAACTGGGATCACGACATATTATTACTATGGACAAGAGAAAACATTAGCACAAATAATCGCTGATTCCTTCACTGATCTGCCTCTGGATTCAAGAGGAATCTCCACTGGGAACTATCAAGTTCTTCGAGAAAATCTTCAACCTTCTATTTTAGTCGAGATGGGTTATATGAATAATGATGGTGATTTAGAGGAATTAGTAACAGACAGTTATCAGCAGCAGATCGCTGCAAGTTTGACACAAGCATTGACCACCTATTTTCAGCAATAAATAAGGAAAGAGGTTGTGACAGAAGTGGTCAGCTT
>NZ_KV817715.1:0-7630 GCF_001814765.1 Enterococcus sp. HMSC061C05 | reverse complement strand
GTTTGGTTGGGCTTATTACCGCAGATGCAAACTTTTGAACATTGATTCATTCCATACGCTTCTTCTTTTAGGATTCTCCTCTTTTTTCCCGATACTCCTTAGGGGATCTGCCGACAATCTTCTTGAATAATTTAGAGAAATACGTGGTATTGTTGTAGCCAATCTCACTTGCTATTTCATTGACGTTTTGATTACTGTGCAAAAGCAGCTGCTTTGCTTTTTCCATACGTAAATGGTTCAAATAAGCTGAAAAACTTTTTTTCGTTTCTTTTTTGAACAACTGCCCTAAATACATGACATTTAAATGCAAACTTTCTGACACTTCTTTGAGTGTAAGTGGTTCTTGATAATGCTGATGCAGGATTTCGATTACTTTTTCTACATTGCCACTGTATTTTTTCTGTCTCTGTTGCTTTTGGACGAACGACAGAAGTAGTTGGTGGAGTTCTTGCACCGTTTTTGCCTGATGAATTTTTTCGATTCCTTGTAAATATTCCTCATCTTCTAGATCAATCAATTCCCGTTGAATCTCCATAAACAGTAAAAAGCTGGAGTACCGGATGTCTTCCGGCATCATGGCTGCTAACTGAAATTGCTCGAAAAAATCAGTGATCATTTTTTGGGCATCATCTAATCGTTTATTTTGCAACACACGTCTGAAACTTGAAAAATCGATGGTTTGCTCTTTTATTGTTGCTTGTATTGCGTAAAAAACATGCTCGTCTTTATCTCCATAAAATTGATGTAATTGTAGATTGTCTTTCGCTTGTTGGAATGTTTCAGGGATCTTGTCCAATGAATCTGTCTCTTCCCCGATACTGATCAGCCATTCCTGATCAGGGACGTTTTCTTGGACAAAACAGCAGAATCCATCAACTTCATCTGCCTCCAACAACAGCGTAATCAATATACGGTCTCCATAATTTCTTTGATAATAAAAGATTTGCTGGTGTTCTTTCAACCATGTATTGATAAGAGGATCATGAATTCTTGATAATTGGATCAATACTATTCTATGCTGTTTCTCACTGATTTGTCCTATTATTTCTTCTTCACTTGCTTCATCTAACTCTTCATTCAACCATTGACTGAATAATAGTTCCTGATAGATTTCTTGCTGATTTTTTTGTTCATTTTGCTGGTCTAACCGTGTTTTGATTTTCTTGAGGCTTTCAATCAATTCGAACTTATTCACGGGTTTCATCAAATAATTCACCGCACCTAATTGCATGCCTCCTTTCAAATAATCAAATTCTTGGTACCCGGACAAAATCATAAATTCAAAATTATGATGTTCTTTTTGAGCTGCTTCAATAAATTCCAGTCCGTTTATTTCTGGCATCGTCACGTCCGTTACCACTAGATCAATCCGTTGTTGTTCAAGGACAGATAGTCCTTCTTTGGCATTCTCCGCTGTTGCTGCTATTTGGAACCCTAAACTTTTCCAATCAATTATCTTTTTTAACCCATTCAAAATCATATATTCATCATCTACCAATAACACCTGGTACATGTTCACCCCTCCTTGAATGTAATAGAAACAGTCAGTCCACCTGTCTCATTATTCTCAAGCGACATGTAATAACTGCTGCCGAAGTTGGCACGTAAACGTTCATTCACGTTTTGCAGACCGATTGATTCGTGAAGTTCCACTTTGGGATGAGACAGTTTTTCTTCCACCTGTTTTAGCCGTTTCTCAGTCATCCCTCTTCCATTATCTTTGACGATGATCCTTACCCGCTTGTCTTCCTGTAAGACTTTGACACTTAAGGCATTATCAAATCGAGTAAAATCAATACCATGTTTAAAATAATTTTCAACTAATGGTTGAATCACAAATTTAGGTACTTCAATCTTTTCCAAATCAGGATCGATCATAAAATGATAGGCCACTCGATTAGGATAACGCATTTGATATAAATAGACATATTTTTCGCAAAAGTCCAATTCTTCTTTCAAAGTGATCGTCTTCTCTTGATTTGTGTTGTTTCGGAGCAAGGCAGAAAAAGCATATACAACATCTGCTAATTCTTCGCTTCCTTCGCTGATTGCATACATTCGGATATATTCTAATGTATTGTATAAAAAATGCGGATTGATCTGTGCTTGAAGCGCCCGCATATGTGCATCTTGCTGTTTGATTTCTAGTTTGTAGATGTCTTCGACAAATTGATTGATGCTATCCAACATTTCGTTGATACCGATTGAAAGTTCCTTTAGTTCATATTCCGTTTTTGTTGTATCAATCCGGGTTTCTAAATTCCCTGCTGCTGTTTGCTCCATTGCCTGCATGACGATGGATATTTGCTGTGAATATCGTTTGAATGTTTTATAAAGAAAGATAAGCAATATACTGTCTAAAACAATGATACCTATAATCAGCGGGGCAAGGTTTTTCCCCGTTTCGGTTTTTACGCTTTTTTTATCTAATACAGCTAATATTCGGTAATCATCCGACAGTTCTTGATGCTGAACAAAATTATTTTTTCTCAGATTAGCAATTGGCAATTGTGAATTTTTCTGAAGACTCTCTGAGATAATCGTTTCTTGTCTTCCAAATGTTTCTTTAGCTATTTTATTATCATGGAACGTATACAAGCGATTTGTCGTACCAGAAATCATGTATAAAGAGAGTCCATTGAATGACGTTAGATTCTCTAAAATCGTATCTAGCTCTTTCTTTTGGAAACCGATAAAAATACTGCCTGACTCAGCTCCTCCTTGGGTGATAGGCAACTTGATATAAAAGGCGTCTAGTAATTTCGGCGTTCCGGCTTTTACTTCTCCGCCTTTGTTTTCTCTAGAGGATTCATAGTACTCCGGTAGCTGATTCAACACGATATATATCGCACTTAGTTCTTCATAATTAATATAAAGATCTTTGATTTGATTTGGGAAAGAAACTAATTCGTCGGTACTGTTTTGCTGCTCATATACATACATCAAATACTGATCTATGGGTTTTGTTAAGTAGGTAGTGACATTTTCGATTTTTTCGGAATCACCTACAAGCTGGTTTTTAATGATCCTACTCAAAGTTGTTTTGTCATTCAGCATTCTGCTTGTACTTTGAACGGCATCACTTGTCATGTTTTCTGCCTGCTTTTGGTTTTGATCCCACGTATGGACACTAAAAATAACAGTAGCAGTCATCGTTACACCAATCATGATAACCGCATATTTCCGTAATAGCCGATTCAGTAAGGTTCCTTTTGAAAATAGAATCCGGATCTTATTCATAACTTTCCAACTGTTTATCTAACTCTTCACGCCACTGTTTCGTCATCGTACCATTCCAAACCGTCAAAAGACCAATGACACCAAATAAAATCAATCCTTTGAATTGCCAAGTCACAGCTATAATTACACTGCTACCAATAATTATTTTTAGAAAAGACGAAAAGCTGGAAAAAACCGAAATAAAACTCAGCTTTAGCAGATTAGGAACAGAGATCGTATATTCACTGTCTAAAATCATACTGTATTGATAAGTAGCAAATAGGCAAAATAAGGCAAAAAGCAAAATAAAATCAATAGCTAAAAAAATGAGCCCTTTGATTTGAACAGATAGATATAAATTGTAGCTCAATAAAGCAGTACTAGATAAAAATAAACCAAATAGCAGATTTCCTCTTAAAAAATTTCTTTTATATATATTCCAGCCTCTTTTTAACGTGATTTCTTTATACTCGAATCCATATAAATAAAATAACTCATTGACTGTTTTCCATGCCGTACCTAATCCAAAGATGATTCCGCCGACAAACGTGTATATCCAGAAATATAAGGTTAGTTTTATAACGACCCAGATCCGGATAAACAACTCTTCCAAAACCTTCCCTAACATATCTTCTCCTCCAAACATTAAGTTTATACTTTCTCATTATACAAAAAAGGTTGGGCAATCAGCACCATGGCCTGAGTATTAAAGGTTGTAAAAGAGCTGCCCTGCATCAAGTAATAAGAACAGCCGAACAAAAATAGCTCTCTACGTTTTTCGTTCGGTTGGGCTGATTGCCGCAGATACAAGGTTTTGAACACCATTCATTCGGAACAAGAGGTTGCGACACGTTTTTGTCACAACCTCTTTGTCTTTATTCATTATTGTTCTTGTCGAAACTCGTCATATTGTTTTTGCATTTCTTTCAATACCTTGTCATAACCAGCTTTATCTAAAGCTTCTTTTAATTTCGGCAATGTTTCATCTGGATCAACAGTTCCTGTATTCAATCCATCCAAATACTGGTTCATGACATTTGAAATATTACTTAATTCTGTTTTTACATTGTCCGTGTTGAAGCTGAACCCTAAAATCGGTGAAGTTTCTGCTTCAGCAATCGATTGGTCGCGTTTGGCAATCATGTCATCCGTAATGGACTCTTGTGTATATAGAATCTTATTGTTTCCTGTATTCCAAGCAGACATATGTGTGTTTGGCTGATAACCATCTAGCAATTTGATTTTATCCTCTGAACCATCGACTTTTTCCCATGCTTCTCCTTCGATTCCCCAAACAAGTCCATTCAATAATTCTGGATCACTGTTAAGTAGGCCTAGAAGTTCTACTGATTTTTCTTTATTTTTTGAAGTATTGGATACGACAAAATTTGCCATTTGTGCTTGAGCTGTAGATTTCAATGGAACAGTAATTGCTTTTGAAACTAGTTCTTGTTTTGCTGCATTTGTCAAAATCGTATCGCCATAATCATAGGGTCCTTGTGTTTCTCCACGCATCAGCCAAGTATTTCCTTCTAGTGGATAGTCCTTATTGCTCGTTGCAGCGTCACTTGGAATGAGTCCTTGTTTGTACCAGCTATGCATCGTACGCAACAGTCCGATATACGTTTCATTGTCGTATTGGTTGATGATTTTTGAATCATCTCCATCCAGATCAATAGCAAATGGTAAAGTGTTCCCTAAAGGATAGTCAAAGTTTCCTTGGACTTTGAATCCTTGTCCAATGGCAAAAGCGGCCGTGTTTGGTTCTTTTTCATGGAATTCCTTCAAAACTTTTTCTGCATCAGCGTAAGATTGGATTCCATCAATTGAAAGATCATATTTATCTAGTAAAGCTTTGTTAAAAGTAAGTACTTGTTGAGCAAAGACATTTCCATTTACTGGAAAGGCATATAATTTCCCATTCACCAAATTTCCTTTGATATAAGCTTCATCTAAATCATTATACGCTTTTTCAGCATACTTAGGCGCTAATTCAGTCAAATCAGCAAAGGCTCCTTTTTGAGCATTGGAAACATAGTTGTTCGCAAAGGCGATATCGTAATTTTCTCCGGAAGAAATGATGACGTTCATTTTCTTTTCGTAATCGCCCCAACCAATGTAATTGATATTGACTTTTGCACCAATCTCTTTTTCGATTCGTTTGTTTGCCACTTCCATCAATTGATCGAAATTATCGGGTTTATCACCGATTTGATACATCTGCAAAGTGTCCGAATCACTAGCTTCTGCTTGCTCTTTAGAACCAGAACCTCCGCATGCCGCTAATGTACCTACCAATAATGCTGAAACACCTGTAAAGGCTAGTTTCTTCCATAACTTCATTTTTCTTCCTCCTAGTTTTATGATTTTTATATTTTTTTATTCTTTTACTCCACCGATCGTTAGACCTTTGACAAAATGTTTCTGGAAAAATGGATAGCTGATCGCAATAGGCAACGTAGAGATAACTACGATCGCCATTCTGGCGGATTCTCCTGGAACTGAAGCTAGCCCACCTGTCAATTGGCTTCCTGCTCCTGAATTTTGCGTCAGATATTGAATATTACTTTGGATTTTCATCAAAAGATACTGTAGTGGAACCAGCTTATCATCTTGAATGTATAGTAAAGCATTGAACCAGTCATTCCAGTAGCCCAATGCGGCAAATAAGCTGATTGTCGCGATACCAGGAACAGCTAACGGTAAAACGATTTGAACGAATATTCGAAGTTCGCTAGCTCCGTCGATCCGCGCCGATTCAATAATCGAATCAGAGACCGAACGTTTAAAGAATGTGCGCATCACAATAATATTGAAGGGGCTGACAGCCATTGGCAAGATCAATGCCCAAATCGTATCTTTTAACTGGAGAAGATTTGTCATAACAAGATAATTGGCTACCATTCCTGGTGAGAACAACATCGTAATCAAACAAAAAACGGTAAAAAAACGACGGAATGGAAAGTTTGACCGCGAAATCGCATAAGCATATAAAGAAGTAGCCGTGCTATTGATCAGGGTACCTAAAACAGTAACAAGTACAGTGACGAAAAGCGCTTGCAAAATTTTATCCTGCATCTGGTCGAACAAATACGTATAACCAAATAGACTGAATTTTTCTGGCCAAAAACTGTACCCGTGCGTCGACAATATGGACTCATCAGTAACAGAGATGGCAATAACAAATATGAATGGCAAAACACAGGAAATAGCAAAGAGTGCAATCATTATATTAGAGAAAAAATTGGTCGTCTTATTGAAAGAACGGACTTGGACTCTCTCCACTTTCTTTTTTTTCATTTTTTTCCTCCTTAGAATAATGCAGAATCGCTATCAAAACGACGGGCGACCGTATTTGTGATCATCAATAAGACAAAACCGACAACTGATTGATAAAGGCCTGCAGCAGCCGTCATACCAAAATCTCCTGTGGATGTCAGCCCATTGTAGATATACGTATCCAAAACTTGAGTCACATCGTACAATGCACCGGAATTCCTAGGAATGTTATAAAACAGGCCAAAATCAGCTCGAAAAATGTTTCCTACGGCTAAAATCGTTAAAATCGTCATCAATGGAATCAGTTGTGGTATCGTCACATGTTTGATTTGCTGCCATTTGCTAGCTCCATCAACCATAGCAGCTTCATAATAAGTCGGATCGATTCCCATAACAGATGCAAAGTAAATGATGCTGTTATAACCAATCCCTTTCCATGTACCGATGAATACTAAGATAAATGGCCAATATTTCGGTTCATTATACCAATTGACAGCTTCTCCTCCGTGTCCAGTAATCCACTGGTTGAATATTCCTTTGTCGGGACTTAAAAAGGCGTAAACGAAGTAACTGATAATGACCCAAGATAGAAAATAAGGGAGCAACGACATCGTTTGATAAACTTTAACAAGTCGTTTATTTCTCAACTCGCTCATAATGACTGCAAATACGACTGAAATGAGCAGATTTAAAAGGATAAATGTCACATTATATAAAATTGTATTTTTAGTGATGAGAAATGCTTGGTCCGAAGAAAATAAAAATTTGAAATTTTCCCAACCCACCCAAGGACTTTCCCTCAGGCTAGCCAGGAACCCATCTGCTGAAATATGAAAATTTTTGAATGCTACGACATTCGCCATTACAGGTATGTAAAAGAAAAAAATCATCCAAAGCATACCCGGTACAGCCATCAGGACAAGTGCTTTATAACGCCATAGATTCATAAAAAAATGATTGAACCCCTTTCGTTTTTTCATCTAAAAACCCCTTTCGATTCATTCGCAACGTTATTATAGCGCTTTCAATAATGAGAATAAATAAACAAAGTATAGGGAAAATGAAACAAAGTATAGGAGAGGTTGTGAAATCAGCGTTTTGTCCTGAGTATTAGAGAAACAAACGGAAAAAT
>NZ_KV817714.1:0-223 GCF_001814765.1 Enterococcus sp. HMSC061C05 | reverse complement strand
TCAAAAGAAAATGAAGAGCAATCACTAGCCATTTTACTTTTATGGAATCCATTCTTCTTGTAAAAGCTAGACTGATACCACTTAAAATCCAACATGAATACTGGACGATTAGAAACCCTATCACTTCATGACGAATATACAAATGACTGCTGAGCAAAATCATACAGAAGACTAACAGAACCACCGATACCCGCTTACTTTTCTTACTTTCTATTGATAACAT
>NZ_KV817713.1:0-14657 GCF_001814765.1 Enterococcus sp. HMSC061C05 | reverse complement strand
GCTTATGTGTGGTCAGTGTATGACGAAAAGAGAAAGCGATTCACTGTTTTTGATGCTAGTTTAGTGATGATTTAAAAATAAACAAAAATTTTAGAAAAGGAAGGAGCCGCCCTTGGCGGCTCCTCTTTTACAGTTCTTCGTAAGTCAGGATAAGCGGTTAGGATATAATACTTTCGTTTTTTCCATACGATGTTGGGCATTCTTTGAATAATCACTTTGGCGTAATAGATCGAGTCGTATTGAATATGAGTATCCTGATTTAATCTATAAAACCCCCACCCTAATGTTTTCCCAAGAGCGATTGATTTATACGATCGATAGATTACACGATTACCATCTTGTAAAGAACAATCACCTAGAGGTAATTTGATCGTACCCTCTAAGTATTTTTTATTGGCAGTATAGATCGCGCAGTTGATAAATATCAAAGCTTGTTCCGTAGTATGGAAGGCAGCGGAATAGGTTATGTCCTCCAATCGTGCTCGTAGTGCATCCTCAGACTGTCCCACATGCCGTTCCATCGTATGTCCTTTCCCGCCGTCTGCATACCATTCGTCATAGTACAAATCAAGAGGGGAATACCATTCGAATTCATCGTCATCACCGTCATCCCCTTTGAAGTTTTTGATTGCTTCAAGGACGCGGGCAAGACTCAACGCATTCCATGCAGCGCCCATTGCGCCTTCGACTAATGTTTTACCTGTACCATCTTCTACGATGTCTCCAGTCTCTTCATCTAATACACCTCTTCGCCCATCGATCGTGATTGAGTCATCTATTGGGATGGCTGCTTCACTGTAAGCAAAATCGATCGCCCCCCACTGGTATTCTGGAACGGCTACGCGAGTGTCAGCGTACACGAACTTTCCTGTTGCATCAAGGACAACCGTTTGTCCGTATAAGGTAGCGATTATACCAGAAGGATCGAAGCTTAATCCGTTTTCAGTCGGTGCCAAGACTTCCGCTAAGTTCTTTTGTATATCGGCAGTGCGTGTATGATAGGCTTGCGCCATTTGCTGAGCCGTCTGGACAGCGACTTCTCTTGAGGGTGTTTCGATCACCCCAAATTCAAAAGTGGTGTTTTGCTGGATATATTCCAGAAAGTCTTCTTGAGTCGCAATCTGGCTCATCAAGACAGACATCGGGACACTTAATTCGACTTCATGGACGAAGGAACCGTTGCTACCCCGATGGCCATAATTGTGACCGGAGATCGTCAGTAATGTTGTATCACTGCCGACTCGAGTTTCCATGACACGAACCATTTCCAGTAAGAAGAATTGATCTTCGATGAACATTCGATCAGCTACCGAGGCATCACGTCCGATTACGCCAGTCCGAGCCGTTTCAGTAGAAAGAGAACCATAAGAGATCAGTTTACGAAAAGCCGGATGGTCATTGATCGAAAAGCGATAAGCACCATGATCCGTTGTTCCTGTCAAATATTCCCGCATCAATGCATGACTGGTCACGTCTTGCGCGTATCTTTTTTGCAGACCTTGCGAGAAATTATAGGTACTAGTAGTAGAATCAATTCCCGAAGTGGCAAAAGCGGCCAATTCTTGTTGCAGGGCAGGATTATTGGAAGATAATTCATACAAGCTCGCATTCGTTTTGAGTAAGTCTGCAGTGGCGACGCCTAAGGAGGAACCTAATTGGTAAAAACTATAACCAAGTCCTGCTCCTAGGATAGCAGAAACTACTGCAGCAGAAGCAGGGAGGGAAACCAATGCAGAACTTAATGTAGCACCAACAGCAGAAAAAGGAGAGAGAAAAGAGGAGAAACTGACGCCACCGGTTAAAGGAACCAATGCTGCATTGTGCGGATCTGGTTCTTGGGTAGTGACAGGGATACGAGAGATAGACGGGAGTTCAGGAACAACTTCGGTCGTCGCATGTTGTTCTGCTTTAATCGTATACGTTTCTTGGGCGTGCGTTTGGACAGGCGTGGCAGCAAATGGCAGAAGTGTCAACACAACAAAAAACAAATGAGTGAGTTTTTTCATGTTTTCTCCTTTCAAGAACACGTGCGGCTGATCGACAAGGGGGTCTTTTGCACCTCCGTTCATTCGTATTCGCTTACACATTTAATTATTCTTGAAAAAACAAAAGAATACAAGGCGTAATAGAAAAAATCAATTTTAAAAAATGTTTTTTATATTATTGGTGTTTCCTTCGTGTATTCTCATGGAAGACAGTAGTTATGTCAAATAAACGTTTGTTTTGGATGCATAATCGTTCGCGTAACTGATAAAGAAAAAGAAGTAATAGATTTATTTATTTTAATATTAATGTTATTTAATGTTTTCTTTTCAAAATTATAGAAATAACATATTTTATGTAAAAAACTGACCATAGGATAAATGGTCAGCAAATTCAGTGATTTAACTAAGTTTCGTGCTTTCTAAAGGAACGACTGTCTCTCTTTTGATCAAGCGATGAGGGATGACCAAACGTACGCCGCTACTTAATTCTTCATGAATCAGTTCACGCAGTTTTTGCATAGCGACACGTCCTAATTCGGAGATATCGATATCGATGCTTGTAAGGTAAGGATGTGTCAATGTTGAGAAGATCGAGTTGTTGAAGCTGATGACAGAAAGTGTCTCTGGAATGACATAACCATACATTTGTGCCAACTGCATCGTGCGAAGGGCGAAGATATCGTCAATGACTACCAATGCTGTGGCTTCGTTTTCTTTCAACGTTTTCTCAAAGGTCAGATAATCTTCTGTATGTTCCAGTACTACACTGGAAAACGCAGGAAGATCAGCCATCATCATCGCTTTTTGATAACCGAAATATCGTTCGAAATACAAACTCTCATGAGTCGTATTCGTCACGAATAGGATATTCTTATGTCCGTTCTGAATCAAAAATTCTGTTGCTTGTTTGCCTAGAAGTTGGTTGTCATTATCTACATAAACGATTTCGTTTTCGTGATGATAAGGCTGTCCGATCAAAGTGAAAGGGATATGGTTTTGGTATAAATAATCAATGACAGGGTCTTGACTATCTGAATACACTAGAATAAAACCATCTACTTGTTTTTGTAGATGCATACGCTGGACGTTCTCTAACAGTAAATCAAAATTTTTAGCAGTAGCAATCGCTGTCGTCATATCATAATTCCGCGCTTCTTCGTTGATTGCTTCCATGATCTCAAGATAAAAGGGATTCCCAATCCGCTCTTTTGAATCAAGAGGGGGTAAGATCACGCCGATGGCACTGGAAATGCGTTTTCCTAGATTGCGGGCAGTCATGTTAGGAACATAACCTAGTTCATCCATGATTTTTCGGACTTTCTTCTTTGTTGCTTCGGAAATACTAGGATGATCATTGATAACACGAGAGACGGTCGAGGTAGCAACACCGGCTTTTTTCGCCACATCTTTTACGGTAATAGCCATGATAAAAACACCTTTCTCTTGTTATTGTGCAGAGAACCGATAAATCGTCTGACTGATCCGTTCTTGACCAGGATGGAGGTTGATCGATCCAAAGTTGGGGAAATGAACGATATCAGGGATTTCTTGCGGTTCGATTGCTAATCCGTAGTTTGAATGCATCTGTTTTCCGTTGACAGAGAAATCAGCTTCAAATCCAGTCGTAGAAAATAATACCATACTTTTATTGGAAGTTGCTATAGTCATTTGACGACCAGAATGCTTCTCGAATAATTGTAAGGAAGTTCTGGAAAGCCTAGGATGATGCAAAAGAAATACATCATCTAGTCCAGCTGGATAACAAGCAAGGATTTCTTGCAGTGTTGGAGATTTTCTAAAGTCGATGGGCAGGTCTTCTTTTTTCGTCCAATTTCCAGTAGGTAGTTTTTCTTGATCTAATTCAAGTATACCATCTAAGAAGACCGTTAACTGATGGTCATAGATATCTCTTTTTCCATTTCCTGAAAGGTTGAAGTAGGCATGATTGGTCGGATTGCAGATGGTTTCGACCAGGCTACTGGCAGAGGTCGTCATCTCTAACTCGTTTTTTGTCAAACGGTAAGTGATCGTAGCAGTGATTGGTCCTGGATAGGTAGAAAATTCATCTTTTAAGTAAAAGACCACGCCTATTGATGAAGGAGTTTTGAAAACTTCTACTTCCCAATATTGGAAAGACCAGCCTTTCGTGCCACCGTGGATATGGTGTGATCCGCAGTTTTTTTCCAATCTATGCTCACCCCAAGAAGCATCTCGGATCCTTCCAGCTACAGGTCCGACAGTTGCGCCAAAAAAGCTTTTATCTGTTAGAACATCTTCGAAACGATCGTAAGACAATAAAATATTTTCTGATTTTCCTTCTTTGTCTGGCGCGAAGATTTGATGCAGGCGGGCACCATAGTTGAGAAGAACGACTTCTAAATAGTCGTTCTTCAACGTGATTTTCTTTATTTCAGTCTCTGGAACTGGTACGACGGAGATTTCTGGATTATCCATGGTCATGCCACTTTTCTTTCAAGTAATCGATCGTAAGAAAAGTCGTATCAGGGACAAGCGGGATCTCCTCTCCAAGGTCTTCAGCACGTCCCACGCCAATTGGTTGAGCACCACTTGAGAGGATGGCTTGGATACCGGCTTGCGCGTCTTCGATCCCGATACATTCTTCTGCTTTTAGTCCGACAGCTTTTGCTGCAAGGAGGAAGATATCTGGCGCAGGTTTTCCATTTGCTGCTTCTGCCGGGTCGGCAATAGCGTCAAAGTAAGGTGTGAGACCCATTTTTTCAAGTAGGAAAGGCCCATTTTTACTTGCAGAAGCAAGAGCGATCTTGATTTTTTCTTCTTTTAAAGAATCCAGTAAAGGGACGACCCCAGGGAAGACATCTTTTGGTTCGATCGTCTGGATCATCTCTAAATAATAATCATTTTTTCTTTTTGCTAATTCTGCGAATTCTACCTTTGAAAAAGAGTGTTCTTTTCCGCCATAAGCTAAAAGCAAAGAGAGAGAGTCTTCTCGGCTGACGCCTTTTAGCTGTTCGTTGAATGTGCGGTCGATCGTAATGCCGATTTCCTGACCAAGCTTTTGCCAAGCACGATAATGGAATTCGGCAGTATCGGTAATGACGCCGTCTAAATCGAACAATACCCCTTTAAACATTTGCTTTCTCCTTTCTTAGCGTTATTTCTAGGCGATCCTCTAAAGTGTAAGACTGTTCATAGACGAAAAGTTCCAGAGGCGTACCTTCTAATAACTCGAAAGTAACTTGTTCATCTGTAACTGAGATGAATAATAAACGTCCGCGATAATTGATATGGAAAGAATAAGCATTCCAGGTTTTTGGCAGAAATGGTGCGAATTTCAATTGATCATGGGCGGTTTTCATTTGAGCGAATCCTTGGACGATCGACAACCAGCTGCCAGTCATGGAAGTGATGTGCAAGCCGTCTTCTGTGTCGTTATTGTAATTATCCAGATCCAAGCGAGCTGTTCGTTGGTACATTTCTACAGCTTTGTTTTCCATTCCTAATTCTGCTGCTAAAATCGAATGGATACTTGGTGAAAGGGAAGACTCATGGACAGTCATTGGTTCATAGAAATCAAAGTTTTTTTGTTTTTCTTCTTTTGTAAAAGTATCGTTGAAGAAATAAATTCCCTGTAATACGTCTGCCTGCTTGATGAAGCAAGATCTAAGGATTTTGTCCCAAGACCAATGCTGGTTCAGAGGAAGATCGCTTGTGGGAATATCGGATACAGGCATGAGATCTTTATCTAAGAATGTGTCATGCTGGACAAAAATACCTAATTCTTCGTCCACTGGGAAGTACATGTTCTCTGCGATATCTTTCCATCTAGCTAGTTCTTCTTCGCTGATAGTGATAGCAGCTTCTTCTTGATAAGTTAAATAATTTTCTCGCGTGTAACGCAAGACCCAAGCTGCGATCGTATTTGTATACCAATTGTTATTGATGTTGTTTTCATATTCATTTGGTCCAGTCACTCCGTGGATCATGTATTTATTTGCTCGTTTTGAAAAATGGACACGGTCTGCCCAGAAGCGGGCGATTTCTGCTAAAACTTCCAGACCTTCATTTTTCAAATATTCTGTATCACCGGTGTAATTCGTGTAATTGTAGATTGCATAGGCAATCGCACCATTTCGGTGGATCTCCTCGAAAGTGATTTCCCACTCGTTATGACATTCGACGCCAGTGAAGGTGACCATAGGATAAAGCGCGCCTTTCAATCCTTGCTGCTGAGCGTTGTGGATCGCTTGCGGCAGTTGGTTATGCCGGTATTTCAGAAGATTCTTAGTTACTTCGGGTTTGGCTAAAGCGAGATAAAGAGGGACTGCATACGCTTCTGTATCCCAGTAAGTGGCACCGCCGTATTTTTCTCCTGTGAATCCTTTGGGTCCGATATTCAATCGTTCATCTTCGCCGTAGTAAGTAGAGAATAGTTGGAACAAATTGAACCGAATACCTTGCTGTGCTTCTTCATCTCCTTCGATGACCACATCGGCAAGCTTCCATCGTTCTGCCCAAGCCGCTGTTTGTTCTTCTTTTGCTTGGATATAATTGTTTGTCTGATTTGCTAATTCTGAGACGGCTTTTTCTGCTTGCTGCGCTTCTGGGATATCTCGACTAGTAAGAACGATGATTTCTTTCTCTACTGTCCATGTCTCGCCTTGAGATAATTCAGCAGACAGGCAACCATGTAAGGCTAAAGTATCTTCGTGATAGTCAGGAACGACTGCTTTTCCGTTAACGAAATGACGCATTGCTGCAGTAACAGTGAATTGTTCGATCCCGAAGTTGTTTGGAATAGTTTTAGTTGTTAAATAGCCGATTTCTTCTATGGTTCCACGATCGATCTCATTCCAAAAATGTTCATCATAGTTGCTGTCTTCGTTTTGGACATTTCCATCCAATTTCGATACGAGGTCGACTGTTCCATTACCTTCAAGCATTTCTATAGTCAAATGGATGTAAGCTGCTTCTTTTTTGACAATGCTTAAAAAACGTTCAAAGGAGATACGTACTTTATTAGTAGAAGTAGTGATTGTGAACGTACGAGATAGCACACCATTTTTCATATCTAGTTCCCAATAAAAATCTTCTGGTTCCAAAGAAGCCAAGTCGATCAGCTGATCGTTGATCGAAATATCTATTGCGATAAAGTTCAAGGCATTGATTACTTTTCCAAAGTACTCTGGATAACCGTTTTTCCACCAGCCGACACGTGTCTTATCAGGATACCAGACACCAGCCAAATAAGTACCTTGATGGTGGTCTCCTGAGTAAGTTTCTTCAAAGTTCCCACGCATCCCCATATAACCGTTTCCAATACTTGTCAAAGATTCTTGCAGTCGAAGATTTTTTTTATCTAATTGGGTCGTGCTGATTTTCCATGGATCAATAGCAAATAGTCGTTTGATCTGTTTCATTGTTCTCCTCCTAATGAGCTGTTTTATACGTTCATAATAAACGCAACCGATTGCGCAAGTCAATAGACAATAGGAAATATTTCATAGAAAAAAGCATAAAAATAAAATTTTTTCGAGCTATTTATAGAAGGAAACTTATGTATTATGGGTTTTGTAGAATGGTATAGACAGAAGAATAAAAAATAAAGCATTTACAAAAAAGAAAACGCACGCTATAATACATTTAACGAAACCGATTGCGTAAAGGAGCTAAACGGAATGAAAAAGATATTTAGTTTTGAGTTTTGGCAAAAATTTGGAAAGGCTTTAATGGTTGTGGTGGCAGTGATGCCAGCAGCTGGATTGATGATCAGTATAGGGAAATCAATTCCTTTGATCAATCCTGAGTGGACGCCGCTTGTTACAACGGGCGGAGTAATAGAAAATATTGGTTGGGCAATTATTGGGAATCTTCATATTTTATTTGCTTTAGCAATAGGAGGAAGTTGGGCAAAAGAACGGGCAGGTGGGGCATTTGCTGCTGGGATCTCATTTATTTTGATCAATCGGATCACTGGGGCCATCTTTGGGGTCACAAGCGATATGCTTGCGAATGAAGATGCGTTTACTCACACTCTTTTCGGTACGAAGATCATGGTTAAAGGGTTCTTTACAAGTGTATTGGAAGCACCAGCTTTGAATATGGGTGTATTTGTAGGGATCATCGCTGGTTTTGTCGGGGCAATGGCTTATAATAAGTACTATAATTATAGAAAATTACCGGATGCTTTGTCTTTCTTCAATGGAAAGCGCTTTGTTCCGTTTGTCGTTATCTTATGGTCAACGATTGTGGCATTGATTCTTGCTGTTGTGTGGCCAAACGTACAGGCCGGAATCAATAATTTTGGTTTATGGATTGCAGAATCACAGGAAAGCGCACCGATTCTAGCACCGTTTTTATTTGGTACATTGGAACGTTTGCTATTACCGTTCGGATTGCATCATATGCTGACGATTCCTATAAACTATACACAGCTTGGCGGATCGTACGAGATTTTATCAGGCGCACAGGCAGGAACACAAGTTTTTGGACAAGATCCGTTATGGTTAGCTTGGGCCACTGATTTAGTGAATCTTAGAGGTGCAGGGGATATGTCGCAATATGAATTTGTGTTGCATAACTGGACACCTGCTCGTTTCAAAGTAGGACAAATGATTGGTTCTTCGGGTATTTTGATGGGGATGGCATTTGCGATGTACCGTAATGTCGATCCTGATAAGAAAGCAAGATATAAATCAATGTATTTTTCAGCAGCGTTAGCTGTCTTTCTAACAGGTGTAACAGAACCATTGGAGTTCATGTTCATGTTTGCGGCTGTACCATTATATGCCATTTATTCAGTCATTCAGGGAGCGGCATTTGCGATGGCAGACATTTTACCATTGCGGGTCCATTCATTTGGAAATATCGAATTGCTGACGCGGACACCATTAGCTATCAAAGCGGGTCTAGGTGCAGATCTTATCAACTTCGTGTTATGTGTGATCGTTTTTGGTGTTGTTACGTATTTCTTAGCAAATTTCTTGATCAAAAAATTCAACTTTGCTACACCTGGGCGTAACGGAAATTATGACAATGACAGTGAAGAAACCACTGTATCTAACAGTGGAACAGGAACTGCAGACCAGCAAGTGGTGCAGATCATCCATTTGTTGGGCGGAAAAGAAAATATCAAAGATGTCGATGCCTGTATGACTCGTTTACGTGTAAGTGTAAACGATCGGGAAAAAGTTGGGACTGAAGAAGCCTGGAAACGAGCAGGAGCAATGGGACTGATCGTCAAAGACAATGGAGTCCAAGCAGTTTATGGACCAAAAGCAGATGTCTTGAAATCAGATATCGAAGATCTGCTGCAATCAGGAGCAGAGATTCCAGAGCCGCAAATGGTTTCTACAGGAAATGGACAAGCAGATAGCAAGAAATACTTAGGCATAGAACAAGAACTAGTTTCCGCAGCTTCTGGGGAAGTGATTCCTTTAGCTGAAGTAAAAGATCCAGTATTCTCACAAAAAATGATGGGTGATGGCTTTGCTGTTATCCCAACGTCAAGAGAAGTTGTTGCGCCGATCGCTGGAAAAGTGACAAGTATTTTCCCTAGCAAACATGCAATTGGGCTAGAAACGAAAGAGGGCGTCGAAGTTTTGATCCATATGGGGATTGATACAGTCCAAATGAATCAGTCAGCTTTTGAGATTGCTGTCAAAGAAGGACAAGAAGTAGGAACAGGAACGAAATTAGCTGAAATGAATCTTGAAGTGATCCAAAACGAAGAAAAAGATCCAACGATCATGATCGTATTTACGAATGATAAAGTGGAAGAAGTAGTGATCAAGCAATTAGGGACAGTGGCAGCTGGTAAAGTGATCGGCTCCATTAAAATATAAAGGGAGGTTGTGAAATCAGCGTCCTGACCTGAGTATTAGAGAAACAAACGTAAAAATAGCTCCTCATATTTTGCCGTTTTTGAGCTAATACCGAAGGTCAGCTGATTGAACACTGTTTACTGGGGAGGTTGTGACAAAATTTTGTCACAACCCCTTTTGTTTCGAAATGAAGAGAAGGAGAAGAACCATGAAATTCATGACATTGAACACACATAGCTGGCTTGAGTCAGAACCAGAGAAAAAATTACAGGAATTAGCAGATAAGATCCTGTTAGAAGATTATGAAGTGATCGCTTTACAAGAAATCAACCAATTACTGGAATCTGAAGAAGCAGACCCTGCAAAACTAATGAAGTTCTGTCCAGTAGAGAATCAAGTTCCTATCCGCAAAGATAATTTTGCCTACTGTTTAGTCCAGCTTTTAAAAGAACAAGGAAAAGAGTATTTTTGGAGTTGGGAAATGAGCCACATCGGTTATGATAAATATGAAGAAGGAAATGCGCTGCTTGCGAAAAGACCATTGGAAAGTCAGGTCCTCACCGTCTCCGAATCTCAAAAGAAAGAAGATTATCGGACGCGCAAGATCTTGATTGGGAAAACAAAGATAGATGATCAAGATATTTTTGTCTCTAGCTGCCACTTTTCTTGGTGGACAGATAAAAAAAGCGGCTTTTATTTTGAGTGGAAAAACTTGGAAAACTACTTTTTTGAAACTCGCGCACCACTTTTTTTCCTAGGTGATTTCAATAATCTGGCAGATTCTGAAGGTTATCATATAGTAAAGGAAAGTGGTCTTCTTCTTCAAGATTCGTATGTTATCGCGAATGAAAAAGGCAAAGCTGCTACTGTGGAAAAGAAGATTGATGGTTGGGAACAAAATACAGAAAAATTGCGTATAGATTTCATTTTTGTCCCTGAAGGAGTACAAGTAAAAAAATATCAACGGATTTTTGACGGGATCGATAGTCCAATCATCAGTGATCACTATGGGGCTGAAATCGAAATAGATGGACGATGAACGAACAAAAATATGACACAAAAAACTAAACAAAATAAAACTCTCCGATCGATCCTACCGTTCGGAGAGTTTTTTTTGATTGGATGTATCATCCGTTTTGACTAAGCATGTAGATGCTTGTATCTATGATAAATAAATAAGCACAGCAAGGTAAACCAACCAATCAAAGTAAGAGAAAGAATGAAATAGAAATAGATCGGCGTTCGATAATGAAGCGTAAGCTCGTTGATCCCTTTTTGCTGATTCACGATTGGGGTCCCGATATCCGTTAATTCATAATCAGTCAATGTTTTTCCATTTTGCTGTAGTACAGTCCGATCATAAACGATAACAGGGATATGAACCGTTTTGTCCCCAGTATTTTTCCACTTGATTGTCAAAAGACCGCCTGGATGTGTTTTTATGAAAGTTGTTTCGTTTTCTAATATTTCTTCGTTATATCGGTCGTATTTGTTGTCTTTTGTCTCCTTATAGATTGGCAGATAGTCAGGGGTGGTTTTTTGGAAAACGAATAAGCTGGTAGACATATCTTTGCTGAAGAATGTTTTCCTTGCTTCTTCCGGTGTATCGAATAGATAAGTATGTCGACTGACAAATGTTTCATTCTCCCACTTTTCTAGATGCTGGTATAAGTTTTGGATCGTCTGTGCAGAAAAAATAAGAATACCCAATATACCTAAAAGACGGAACCACTTTTGCTCAGACCATTGATTTAGTGATAGGGCAAGGTAAAGCAGAAGCAATAGCGTAAATGGGACGAAAAATCGAAATGGAAACTGAATTAAGCTAATAAAAGGCACATTTTTTTCGATCAATGTCGTCCATGGAATCAAGCTAGTAGAAAGAAAAAAGAAAACAAGACTTGTATACAACACGATTTTTTGGAACAAGGTATTCTTTTGTTGAAAGAAAATAAAAAGCAAAAAACCTGACAATATCAATATCGGAAAGGCTTTAGGATAATGAAGCCAATAACTGCCATCCAGGTCGATCGCCTTTTGACTCATTTCTCTGTTAACAAAGGGAGGAAGAATCTTATTCCCGCTGTAAACAATAGCCAGTCCTGCCCAAATATTTGCTGTCAGGACAAAATAAAGCAAGACCGACTTGATCAGTTGAAGCAGTGCTTTTCCTTTTTCAGTCTGGTTAAAAAAGTAATAAAGATAAAAAGGAATATACATCAAGGCTAACATGATCGAAGACAGTAGATGAATCTGCGTCATAAGTCCAACTGAGATCGCAACTTTGATTACAGGAAACTTTTTATGAAGGACGAAATCAACAATAGGGATCATGCATAAAGGATAGAAACAAGTCCCCCAACTAGTGAATCCTTGATTGATAGACCAATATTGAATAGAATACGTACTCATGAATAAAACGGCTACTGGTACACTTACCCAGTTCCGAACATTGACATATCTTAGTAAGATCAGCATAGAAAATCCTGAAATAAGATAAAGAATAAAATTTGAAAGAATCTGATAGTGAAACCAACTACCTGCAAGCAACACGATCAATCCTTGTAAATAAGCAAAAAATGGGCCGTAAACGGCATTAACGATCCTACCGCTTTGCTGGAATCCATAAAGGGAAGGAAAATAGTGGAAATCCCCATGTTTGATTTGTTGCGCAGCATCGTAGAACCGATTGTAATGGAAGGGGGCATCAGCACCCAAAATTAGTTTATGTGTGAATAAATGAGGCATGAGAAATGCCAAAGCAATGAAAAAAATTGCTAAAAACGGGCCATATTTTTTCAATTGTCGAACTCCTTTGCAAACTTTAGATAAATTCATCATATATCCTATGCGGTAGGGAGGCAAGAAATTAGAAAATTCATGAAAATATTTATGAATTTTACAAGAAAAACATAAGTGAAATTTCTAAGGAGAGAGGATGTGGCAAAGCCATGTCGCATTCCTTGTTTTGAGTCAAAATTTTCTTAATACTCGAAACAAAGTAGCTTTTTCACAATCTCATCGGCTTTCATTTTCTATTTTTTTCCTGAACCCATATAATAAAAGAAAGAACAAAAAAACTTGCAAGGGAGGACGCATGTGAAGCAGAGAAAGCAAAAACAGTCTCGTCGGCTTTTGTTTCGTTTATTTTTATTGATATGTATCGTCGTAGGGTTACTAATCGCTTTGTATCCATTTTATGTGGATTCTTTAAATAGTCTTATGGATCAAAAACGAATGGAACAAGTACAAAAACGAACCGCAGCCGAAAATGAAGCGCAGCGAAAGAAAATGGAGGAGCAAAACCAACGATTAACTGACCAAGGATTCAATCCTGGGGCTGATCCTTTCGATGAACAGAACAGAAATGAAAGCACGACATCCGGCCAATTAGAGGAATGGCTGATCGGAAGTATCAATATACCTAAAATCCAAATAAATATTTCACTTTATGATCGGCTTAACGGCATGATTCTTGAGAATGGAGCAGGTGTCTTACAAGGAACTTCTTTCCCACTTGGTGGAAATTCGACGCATTCAGTGATTTCTGCTCACAGTGGGTTACCCAATCGACGATTATTTACCGAGTTAGATCGTTTAGAACACGGAGATACGTTTATTTTGACTGTTTTGGGGGAGAAATTGGCTTATCAAGTTGGGAATATACAAGTGGTACTACCAGATGACACGTCTGTTCTAACGATTGAAGAAGGAAAAGACTTAGTTACCTTGCTTACATGTACACCGTATATGATCAACACGCATCGTTTGCTAGTGACGGGACATCGGATTCCTTATAGTGAATCGGTAAAAAACGAAGAAGAAAAAGGAAATCAGGAAAGAACTTTGCGACAGTTGCTTATTCTTGCAGGAACGATAATAGCTGTAGTCATACTGTTACTGTTTATTGGTCGACTGATTTATCAGTATCGGTTAAGTAAAAAAGTGCTTGATTTTTCATTTATTATAAGTGATTCAGCAGGAAATCCAGTAAAGGGTGGCTCATTTATTTTGAAACATAAGAAAAAAACACTTACTAGAAACGGTGTGCCGTTTTCAGTGCAAAGCGATCATTATGGGAAAGTCAAGCTGGATCAATTGCCTGGTGGGACTTATCGAATCGTGTCAGTTGATGATCCTAAAGTCGCTGCTTCTTTTGGTATCAGAAAATTAAAACAAGAAAAGATGTACTTTTTTGAGGGGCGAAAACTGGTGAAAGAGCTTCAAAAAAATGGTTTTTGGTTTAAACTCAATGACTAAGTAAGGAGAGAAAAAATGATTCGTACAACAACAGAATTGTCTGCTGAAGAACTGGAAACTGTTCTATCGATTTGGCTGCATGCTAATTTGGATTCTCATGGATTCATCTCACCAACTTATTGGGAGAGTCAAATAGAATCTGTTAGGAAAGCTTTGCCAGAGGCAGTGATTTACTTAGCAGAAATAGATCAAGAAATCGTCGGTTTTGCTGGGGTGATTGATCAGTTCATCGCAGGGATTTTTATAAAGAGGGAATATCGGCAACAAAAAATCGGTACGCAACTAATGAAAAAAATAAAAGAAACCAATAAAACACTGACTTTGACAGTCTATCAAAAAAATCAATCAGCTATTCATTTCTATCTTTCACAAGGCTTTGCAATTCAAATACTGCAAAAAGATGAAGCAGTAAATGAGAAGGAGCTTGTGATGCAATGGAATCAAACCAATGATTTTTGATGAACAGAGTAACGAAATAATGCTCCCAGCCTAATTTTTGCTGGGAGCATTATTTCATTTTGAAGTCACTAATTTAACTGTGTGAAGATGCAGTTGTTACGACCTTTGATAAACGGTGTTCAAAGCTTGCATCTGCGGTAATAAGCTCAAC
>NZ_KV817712.1:0-53133 GCF_001814765.1 Enterococcus sp. HMSC061C05 | reverse complement strand
ACAAGGAGCAATTTCAAAAAACAGATTCTCCTATTTTTGATTTGGTTGGGCTTATTTCCGCAAAGGCAAGCTTTTGATTCCCATTATGAACAAGGAGATGTGACACAAATTTTGTCACATCTCCTATTTTTGTCTCTTGATCAAAAAATTCTTATACTGGATACTCACACTCATTTTGTATGGATTTAGAAAAGAATATGTGTCTTGACAGTTATTGATAAGTGAGTTATACTAAGTCGACATTTATGTGTCAAGACATATTAGGAGAGGGAAAAAATGAGAAAAAATTCAGTTCGAAAACTAACGATTTCTGCTTTATTGATTGGGATGGGGGTCATTATCCCAATGGTTATGCCTAAAATCATGATCCCACCTGCTTCTTTTACATTAGCGTCTCATGTGCCATTATTTATTGCGATGTTTTTTACACCAGGAGTTGCAGTGGCTGTTGCACTAGGTACGACATTCGGTTTCTTTTTGACAACGCCAGTTATCATTGCATTGCGCGCATTGTCACATCTTGTATTTGCATTGATCGGGGCATGGTACTTGCAGAAGCATCCGAGTATCGTTTTAAAGAATGGACAGTTTACTTTTACTAATTGGCGTTTCCAAGGGTTCAATTTTGTGATAGGTGTGATTCATTCTTTAGTAGAAATGCTAGTAGTCAGCATCTTTTACTTCATCGGTAATATGCCTGACACGTATTACTCTCAAGGATATTTTTATACAGTGTTCATCTTGATGGGAATTGGTGGACTCATCCACAGTTTGGTTGATTATAATATTGCTTATTTTATAGCAGGAACACTCAGCAAATACTTTGATATCCCGGTATTTACGGCAGCAAAAAAAGGAAATCGGAAAGAATCGATTCAAGGGTACGCGAAGAAAACGACATACTAATGATCTATCAAAGAAAAACTCTCATCTGCTAACGGATAATAAATCCGCTAAGATGAGCGTTTTTTGTCCTAAAAAGAGCTACACCACTATTTTCTGGCGTAGCTCTGAAGGGGGCAGATTAGGGAAGTTTGATGACTTGTTCGGTTTCTTTATCAAAGAAGTGCCCTTTATTGATGTTGAAGGCAAGGTCAATCATTTCACCTGGTTTATGGAAATCTCTTGCATCTACTTTTGAGATGAACTCAGTAGAACCAGTTTTTGTGTAAAGCATCGTTTCAGCACCAAGTAATTCGGAAACGACAACTTCTGATTTCACTACGGCTTCAGGTGAAGCTTCAAGGGCTACTTGTTCACTGTGGATGTCTTCTGGACGAATGCCGAAGATGACTTCTTTTCCTTCATAACCTTTTTCGACTAATACTTTGTTTTTCCCTTCAGGAATACGAAGCTTAAGCCCATGTCCATCTGTGATGACACCGTTTTTCAATGTCACATTAAAGAAGTTCATGGCAGGAGATCCAATAAAGCCGGCAACGAACATATTGACTGGTGTATCATAAACTTCTTTCGGTGTACCGATTTGCTGGATAAATCCGTCTTTCATGATAACGATTCGGTCAGCCATAGTCATCGCTTCTGTCTGATCATGAGTAACATAGATCGTCGTTGTTTCAAGACGTTGGTGAAGTTTGGCAATCTCAGCACGCATGGCTACACGTAATTTAGCATCTAAGTTTGACAATGGTTCATCCATCAAGAAGACTTTGGCATCCCGAACGATTGCACGTCCTAATGCTACACGTTGTCTTTGTCCACCAGATAAAGCAGCTGGTTTTCGTTTCAAGTATTCTGTCAGTCCGAGGATCTCTGCTGCATTGTCCACACGCTTTTTAATGTCTGCTTTATCATATTTACGTAATTTCAAACCAAAAGCCATATTATCATAAACAGTCATGTGAGGATACAATGCATAGTTTTGGAAAACCATGGCAATATCACGGTCTTTAGGTGCCACGTCATTCATGACTTTTCCGCCAATATTTAGTTCTCCTTCAGAGATATCTTCCAGTCCCGCAATCATTCGCAAAGTAGTTGACTTTCCACAACCGGAAGGACCAACAAAAACGATAAATTCACGATCTTTGATTGATAGATTAAAATCAGTCACAGAATAATTTTCTGCATTATCATATTTTTTATATACGTTTTTCAGAGCCATTTCTACCATAATACGTTCCACACTTTCTTTTTTAGTTTTATTAACTGATTAAAGTATAAATGAAAGCGTTAACTAAGTTCAATGTCATGTTGAACAAGAATTTTTTCTTTTTTTTGTCAATGTGCTAGTTTTAAGCTTCAATAAATATCCATAAGAAATAAAAACTGATACACTGGAGTAAATAAGTATGTTAACCATATCAAAAGGAGTGTCTCTTATGAAAATCGCTTTGATCGCTCATGACCGAAAAAAACCTATGATGGTGAAATTAGCAACAGCGTATAAAACAATATTGGAAAAACATGAACTTTTTGCTACCGGGACGACTGGACAACGGATCACGGAAGCGACCGGCTTGCCCATTCATCGGTTTAAATCCGGACCGTTAGGCGGAGATCAGCAAATTGGAGCAATGATCTCGGAGGACCAGTTAGATTTGGTGATTTTTCTTCGAGACCCCCTAGCTGCACAGCCGCATGAACCAGATGTAACAGCACTTATCCGTTTATCTGATGTTTATGAGATTCCGTTGGCTACGAATATCGGAACAGCTGAGGTGCTGCTAAGAGGACTGGAAGCCGGCTTCCTAGATTTTCGAAGAATCGTCCATGAAATAGACAAACGTCCACTTTCATTTTGATGGATAAGTGTATAGAAAAATAACGTTTAATGTTCGCCTATATGTAGCTATAAAAGCTAAACGAACTGAGAAGATGCGATATAATACGAACGTATTGTATAATATAACCAATAATATTAGTTTTTCGTGTTTGCAGTAAATGTGAAAATATGCTATAGTTTCTGTGGGAAAAGATCCCAAAAATAATACAGAGTAGAAAATAAAGCGTTAAGTGCTAAGAGGATGGGATGTTGCCTCTTGGACGAAGGACGTAATGTTCGCGGTTTTATTTTCGCATTCGCTGCATGATACGATGTAGCAGCTCTTAAAGGAGATGCTAAAAATGAAGAAACACCGGTTAGACGCACGTATGATTGCTATTATGGGCTTACTGATTGCATTGATGGTCACGTTGTCCCGTCTGGTAGCAATCGAGACCCCATTTATTAAAATCAGTGTCACATTTATTCCACAAGTGATCATGGGCATTCTTTTTGGTCCTTTTTGGTCAGGGATAGGTGCAGTTTTAGCTGATTTAGTAGGAATGGCTCTCTTCTCGAAATCTGCATTTTTTATTGGATTTACATTGAATGCATTTATTGAAGGAGCAATCTACGGATTCTTTTTCTATCGAAAAGAAATCACTTGGAAAAATGCCATTTTGGCTACGCTTAGTGTCACGCTGATCATAAACTTATTTTTGACACCATTATGGCTTGCGTTGATGTACCATGTGCCATTGTTCAGCTGGGTCGTTTGGGCGCCCCGCCTGTTAAAAACAGTGATATGGTTACCGATTCAATCAATTGCCATTTATTACGTAGGACGTAGTGTTCCTTACAAAAAAATTTTAAGAAGTTTAGCGATCCACGCTAAATAAAAAACAAGCAGTCTTCCCATCCCAGAAGACTGCTTGTTTTTATTGTGCTGTGAATTGTGCTTGATAGAGCCGTCGGTAATAACCATCTTTTTGAAGCAACTCATCATGGGTGCCCATTTCGACAATGGCTCCCTGATCCATCACTAATATCTGGTCCGCATTTTTGATTGTGGACAGGCGATGGGCAATAACAAAACTGGTTTTTCCCTCCATCATTGCTAAGAAAGCTTGTTGGATTTTTTTCTCTGTCAATGTATCGACTGAGCTGGTAGCTTCATCTAAGATCAACATAGGCGGATTACTGATCATCGTTCGAGCAATCGTCAACAGTTGGCGTTGGCCATCTGATATCTTTAACCCTTGACCGCCAATCTTAGTATCTAATTTTTCCGGCAAACGTTCAACAAATTCATACATATAAGAGGCTTTTAGGGCATCATTGATTTCTACGTCACTTGCTTCCGGATTCCCAAAACGAAGATTTTCTCGCAATGTACTGTCAAATAGCCAAGTATCTTGTAACACCATTCCAAAACTTTTACGTAATGTATCACGTTGGATAGAGCGGATGTCATGGTCATCGATTGTAATCGTTCCTTTTGTTGTGTCATAAAAACGCATCAGCAAATTAACAAGTGTGGATTTTCCGGCCCCTGTTTTTCCTACTATAGCAATGGTTTGACCTGGATAAGCAGTAAAATTGAAATCTTCGATCAAACGCTGTTTGGGGTCATAAGAAAAAGAAACATGATCAAAAGAGACTTTTCCTTTGATATTTTTGGGTTCCAAGGCATAGGCATCTGGCAAATCAGGCTTTTCTTCTGGTTGATCGATCAAATCAAATGCTCGTTCTAGACCAGAAAAAGCGGTTTGCAGTTGTGTCGTGATTCCAGAAAGTTCGATAAATGGTTTAGAAAACTGACTTGAGTAGATCGTAAAACTGGAAATCACACCAACAGTGATTGACGAACCACTCTTCAATGCCAATAGGCCGCCAACTAAACCAATCGATAAATAAGCAAGGTGATCTACAAAACGAGAAGACGGGTTTGTCAAGGAAGAAGAAAATTGTGCCCGTTGTCCTTTTTGATATAGATCAGCATTTAGCAGTTCAAATTGCTGTTGACTAGCTTCTTCTTGCTGAAAAGCTTTCACGATTTTCTGATTACCGATTCGTTCGGTCACAAAGCCCGAGATCTCCCCAATGATTCTTTGCTGTCTATCGAAATTTGTTTGCGAAGCACGAGCAACGATCCAACTCACAAGGAAAATAATCGGTGTGGAACAAAGAACGACCAATGTCAGAAGTGGACTTAGACGCATCATAAAAATAAACGAAAGAAGGATGATCGCAACTCCGGAAAACAATTGATTGAAGGCAGCAGAAATCGCAATAGAAATGTTGTCCATATCATTTGTAAATCGACTGACGATATTTCCATGAGAATTTTGATCATAATAACGAAGTGGCAATCGATTCAGTTGAGCAAAAGCATCTTTTCTTAATGTTGCAACGGACAAGTAAGCTAACCGATTGCTTAATACTTGGATGAGCCATTGACTGACTACGTTGATCAAAACGATCCCACCGAACAGAATCAGTAAATGGAATAGTCGATTGAAGCGAACTTGTCCTTCTCCGATCATTTGATCGATACTTTGGCCAATTTGTAACGTCATCACAACTGTTGCGATCCCGTTGATGATCCCTAGTAATACAGCTAGCCAAATGTCTTTCGCATAAGCAGTAAGATAAGGGATGAAGCGACGGAGTGTCTGCAAGGATAATTTTTTTACTTTCATAACTATTCTTCCTCCTGTGATGCGACGATTTCCTGATATTCCGCTGATTGAGCAAGTAATTCTTCATGCGTACCTTGAGCAGCGATCTTTCCTTGATCCATCACTAAGATATGGTGGGCTTCTTGAATGGAGCGGACACGTTGGGAGATAATGATCACTGTACTGCCAAGATAAGTCTGCAGCGCCTTACGCAAATCCAAGTCAGTCTGATAATCCAACGCACTCAAAGAGTCATCTAAAATCAGTAATTCTGGCTTGGCAATCAAAGCTCTTGCAATCGTTAGTCGCTGTTTTTGACCGCCGGAGAAATTTTTTCCGTTTTCCATGACTTTTGTATCTAAACCATTTGGAAGCTGACGTACAAATTCTTCTGCCTGAGCGATTTTCAGGGCTTCCCAACACTCATCTTCTGTGGCATCTTGCTTACCCCATTGAAGGTTTTCACGAATAGTCCCAGTAAATAACACGGAAGTTTGGGGAACAAGGGCGATTTGCTGACGAAGATGATCCAGCTGCCAAGAACGAACGTCCATTCCATCCATTATGACTGTACCGGAACTGACATCATAGAAGCGCGGAATCAATTGAGTCAAAGTCGTTTTCCCGCTTCCCGTTGGACCAATGATTCCAAGGACCGTATTTCGCTTCAGCTGAAATGTAATCCCTTGAAGAGAAAGCCCAGAATCAGGAGTATAACGGAAGTCAACGTGATCAAAAGCGAGAATCGATTCAGAAGAAAAATCGGGAGTAGTACTGATCTCGGCTTCAAGAATCGAATTCTCTGTGTCTAGAACCTCTTTTACTCGATTACCTGAAGCTTCGGCACGTGTGAAGATCACGACGAGGTTTGAAACAACGATCAGTGCCAAAAGCATTTGATTCATATAATTGATCAAAGCAAGAACTTGTCCTTGTTCCAAACTACCAATGTTTACTTTGATCCCGCCGACTGTTAGCAAACAAATGATTCCGACATTCATAATCAAGGTCGTAGCAGGCGATAAAAGGGCAGAGATATTGGAAACACGTAAATAATTGTTCGCTAGATCATTTGTGCTTTTATCAAACTTTTCTGTTTCTTTTTTTGTCTGTGCAAATGCACGTATGACACGAACGCCGCTAAGATTCTGGCTGACGTGTTCATTGAGCTGGTCTAGTTTTTCTTGCACTTTTTGATAGAGAGGAACAGTTTTTCTGATGATAAAAAATAAGATGATGGAGAAAATAGGCAATAATGCTAAGAAAAACAGACCTACTTCCCAGTCGATCACAAAAGCCATGACTATTGAACCGATGCTTAAAAATGGTGCTCTAATCAATAAACGAATGACCATTGCTAAAGCTAGTTGAAGCTGATTGATGTCGTTTGTCATTCGAGTGATCAAGGTATCTGTTCCAAAATGATTCAACTCGTTGTGAGAGAAAGTATTGATTTTTTTGATCAGCTGATTTCGCAACTCTGTACCAAATCCTTGTGAAGCTACTGAAGCGTAGTATTGGCAAATGATAGCACAAATCAGACCAATCACAGACATAGCGACCATCCATAAGCCCATTTCAATGATTTTTCCTCGGTCATTCATTTTTAATCCATTATCGATCAAGGAAGCCATCATTAAAGGTAGGACAAGTTCGAAGACAGCCTCAAGAAACTTGAAGAACGGACCCAAAATGATTTGCTTACGATAATCTTTTGCATAACGTAATAACTGAATCATATGATTCCTCCTATTATTTATTTGTCTACAGTTGAAAAAACAAGTACTACCACATTGTAGCTTAGGAAATTTAGAATGAAAAGAGAACAAGCCTTTTCATAAATGAAAGTTTTATTATGAAGAGATTTTAGAGATTGAATAGAATATTTTTTAGAAAAAAAGAAAGAGAACGGGAAATTCATCCCGGTCTCTTCATTCCTCCAAACGTCTATTTTGTCCGATTTTTTATAAATGAATCGTGTGCAAAAGGTGGATCAGGTACAGAATCATCAATGGAGCGCTATTTATTTTTTGAAAATAAAAAAGTAGTGATTCCATGATTTAAGTAAAAAACAGCGAGTATAAAGCAAATGATCTTAGTAATGAATAAAATCTCATAAAATGGAGAGGGCGAAGCTTCATTTTCCATAAAAACCATCGTTATTTTTGGCGAAAAAATTAAAAGTAACGATGTTATTAAATCTAATAACAGCTTTGTTTTCATAGTTTATTCTCCTTTTTCGAAAGTTGTTGAAATCGTTTTCTTTTTATGATATAAAGTTATTGTAACAAATTGTTTGTGGGAAAGCTAATTAATGTTGAAGGAAGGACTAGGAAAATAAAAAAATTGTTGATTGGTTTATTATGTATGGCAGCTTTAGGGGGGTAAGTAATATCGGACAGCCTGTGTTTGCTGTAGAAGTGGATGCATCAGTGATCGACATATCAAATGAAAAGAAAGAGATAAACATAAGTCCCGTACTCACTTTTGATGAAATGGTGCGAGAAGTAGCAAAAGAAAACGGCATCCCTATTATCCAAGCACAACAAGAGCTTGGATTCACAGATGAAAGTGCAAGACAAGCACGTACAGCAAGAGCAACATACAGAACATTATCGCAATCTTTCACAGTCAATGCTAGTTATAGACCCACGATGCGCTTTTATTGCGAGACCAGTGAAAGTGGAAATTTTAGGGCTATCAAAAGGATCGTACGAGTTGAAATGATCCGCGGATATAATGGTTTGTCGAAACAATTTGGTGGAACTGTTTATGTTCATTTAGAAGATGCTAACCGTATTTTTTACATTGTAAATGGCGACTTCTTCAATAATGGTTCAACAACTTGGAATGCAGGGGTGAATATCGGAGTAGGAAGAAACGCTTCTATTAAGTTTGGTGTAACGAATACAACCTCTCATTATCAATATCGCTATGTAGAGAGTCGTTTGCGATTTTGATATCAAAACAGCACACGAAAAAGAAAACAAGGCAGGAACAGTGATGTTTCTACCTTGTTTTCTTAATCAATGGGAAAAAACTAAGAGTGGTGTACGTAATCAATAAAAAGGATGGTGACAACAGTACCTCTTTACTCTCTGAAAGCATCATAACTCGTTTTTCCTCGTTACGCCAATAAATTGTTGTTATACCAGATATAAGGATTTGTAATAACAAAAAGCAGACAGAAAAATTGAGAGCTGTGCCTCCTATTTTGTGTGGAAGGATTTATAGAACGCAAAAATCAAGATAAAGATAAATAAAAATCCTGTTTCGGCTATATATTGCGTATCTACATCGATAAAACGGGTTTGTTCTGTCATAGCCATATAAAGCAAAGGTAAAAACACAACCACAGCGAGATAAGATCCGATGATTTCGCGAAAAGTTTTCCAAGAAGTATACTTCCTCTTTTTAGATTTATCCGATTTCATTGAATAGTCATAGCCTCCTTGTTCTTTCTTTATTGTTTGGAAATCCCAGTATAAAAACCGGAAGGAACTGTTCTTTTTTAGAATAAAAATTATAAGGGATAAGTGAGCTGCTGTCTATAACAAGACATATTTTTCAACCCTTTATTAAAGATTTTATTGACAAAATGAATCCGTTTTCTATGATGGAATAGGGGTGGATAAGTTGTTAAAACACGAAATTTTATGCTACTTAGAGAACCAGACAGCCTTTTTCGATCTCAACCATATGAACGAGGTCTTTACAGCAAAAAGATTGGCTGAACATTTTGGGGTAAAAAGAAACACAGTCAGTCATTATTTGAACCAGTTGAATGAGGAGAAACTACTAGTCAAAATCAATTCTCGTCCAGTGGTTTATTTCCACAAAGAAGCTTTTGAAAAACAATTTTTTAAGTTACGTACGAATTTTTATTTTTCTATCAATGATCTTAAAGAAGAACAGCCTTTTTTCGCACAACCAAAAGATTTATTCTCTTTTATGATCGGACACGACGCCAGTTTGAAAGAAAGTATCGAACAAATCAAAACAGCTCTTTACTATCCAGATGGCGGACTGCCACTTTTGATCACAGGTGAAAGCGGCACAGGTAAAAGTTATTTAGTCCATTTAGTCTATCAGTATTGTCTGCTTCATGATTTACTAGAGGACTCTGCACCATTCATCACTTTCAATTGTGCACAATATGCAGATAATCCTGAACTGTTGACTAGCAATTTGTTTGGACATGTCAAAGGAGCTTACACTGGAGCAGAAGAAAATAAAAAAGGGGCTTTCGAAGCAGCAGATGGTGGAATCTTGTTTTTAGACGAGGTACATCGCTTAACACCAGAAGGGCAGGAAAAACTATTCACCTATCTTGATCAAGGTGTGATTTATCGTATGGGAGAACCTAATTTGTCACGGCGGATCAAAACACGTCTTTTTTTTGCCACAACAGAAGAGGCCACTAGTCATTTCTTAACCACTTTCATTCGAAGAATACCTATCCGAATCGAACTGCCTGCACTCAATCAGCGTAGTCGAAATGAACGGCTAGAACTGGTTTACTCTTTTTTTATCGAGGAACAAAGAAAAATGGGAAGCCCTTTGTCAGTCAGTGGCCCAGTTTTGTCACTTCTAGCAGGTCAAAAATTATCTGGAAACATAGGAGAGCTGAAAAATATTGTCAAAGTTTCAGCAGCAAAAGCGTATGCTGAACAACGTGAACAGTCGGAGATCCATGTCACCATCCATCATTTGCAAAAAGAACTACTCGCTGAGCCCATTACCAAAAATACAGCACAGCAAGGAATCTATATCACGCAAGACCAGACCTTAGAACAATTGATGGAAAAGCAACAACCAGAACAGCAACGAATCGTTAAAAGTTTTGAGCAAATCCTGCTTGATTTCAAAAAAAATAAGTGTCTTCTATATTCTTGCGAAGGAAAACTAAAACAAGAAGTGATCCAATTATTTGATTTTTTGCTATTTGAGACCAGTAGACAAGAAAAACACGAGCTGTTGGTTTATTGGACTCAATCTATCCGTGAGACCTTTCGACAAATGGAGTCTGCCTATCAAATCAAGTTCGATGGAAACAGTGTCTATGCCTTGAGTTACTATCTTTATCAGCGAAGCACTGTCAAATGGTTACCGGAAGAACATGCGATTATCCAACTAATCAAAGAATTAGAAAAACAGGTTTCTCAATCTTATCCATCTAGTTATCATTATGTCCAGCGAATCTTGGAACTGAGTAAGATTAAATTAGATATTGAAGTCACTAGTATGGATCGGATTTTACTGACGATCTATCTAAAAAAAGCAAAATGGTCAAAAGAAAAACAACTGCCAAAAGCAATGATTGCTGCGCACGGTTATGCAACTGCCAGCAGTATGGCAAATGTGGTCAATCGTTTATTACAAGAAGATCTATTTGAATCATTTGATATGCCGCTAGATGTCACACCACAGCAGATTGCTGCAGAAATCGTGGATTATTGCGAAAACAGCGATGTTTCAAATGGGTTGATCATATTAGTAGATATGGGATCTCTGAAAGAAATTCATCAGTTTTTTAAAAAACAATTATCTGTACCACTTTTGATTTTGAATAATGTGACGACACCTTTAGCCATCACAGTAGGGGAATGCTTGAAAAAAAATGCAGCTTTAGAAGAAATAGCAGAAGAGGCCGTTCGTCAAATCCAACCAGAATGGCGGCTCCTCTATCCACAAGAAAATAAACCCAAAGCACTCATTACTACCTGCTTCACTGGAATCGGCACGGCGGCTCACCTAAGTGAACTGCTAGAGAAAAGTTTGCCTACGACTTGTCAGTTGAAAATCATCCCATATGAATATCAGCGATTAAAAGATAAGAAAAACAGTGAACCATTGTTTTCCATATACGAAATCGTAGGGATCATAGGTACCGCAGATCCTGCTATCACCGATATCGACTATCTTTCATTAGAAGACCTCATCTCAGGAGAGAAGATGTCTGTACTAGCAGAATGGTTGGATTCTGCTATGAATGTTTCAGATAAGGAAACATTCAACCAGAACATCATTCGCAATTTTTCATTGGAGAAAGTACTGGACTCTGTGACTATTCTAGATACAGAAAAGGTGATGGAGGAAATCGATCATTTTATGCGAGAATTAGAGGTGCAGTTGAATCGAAGAATCAGTAATCCCAAAAAACTAGCGTTATATGTCCATGTGAGCTGTCTAATCGAACGTTTGATCCGACAAATGCCAATTGAAACCTATCAAGGATTAGAGAAATGGGAACAGTGTCAAAAAGAAGAGGTATCTGCTATTAAATCTGCGTTTAGTGTCATTGAAGAGCATTATAGTGTCATGATCCCTCATTCTGAGATTGCCTATATCTGTGATATTTTGAGTGAAAGTACAGAGTTACTCTCGATAGAAGAAGAATTTTGAACATAAGCAAGTTGCGGCCACTAACTTTGGCACGCAACTTGCTTTTTAGTATGTGTAAGTAAAAAGAGGAGATGAAAAAGTGGACAGAGAAATTATCTTAGCTTCCCATGGGAAATTTGCTTCAGGGATACTAGATTCATTAGAGCTAATCTATGGGAAAAATCATTCTATTACTGCATTGGACTGCTATACTGATGAGAATTTTGATTTAACGGAATCAGTAAGTCAGCTGTTTATGAGGTACAAAGATAAAGAAATCATTGTTCTGACGGATCTTTTTGGCGGAAGTGTCAACAATGAATTCTTACAATATATCAATCAGAATCATGTCTATCTTGTTGCCGGATTGAATTTGCCACTCTTGATTGAGCTAGTATCTCGGTTGGACGCTGAAGTAGAGACAACTGTTTTGATCCAGCAGGTGCTAACTGATTCAAAAAAAATGATCCAGTTTTGTAACGAACAGATCAATCAAAAAATAGAAGAAGACGAATTTTAGGAGGAAGAAGAATGATTGTATTGACAAGAGTTGACCATCGGTTATTACACGGACAAGTCGCTTTTTCTTGGACACAAACAATAGGCGCAGATTGTATTTTGATTGCCAATGATGATGTGCCTACTAATGAGATACGAAAGACAACAATCAAATTAGCCAAGCCGCAAGGAGTCAAACTAGTAATCAAATCCATTGATGACTCGATTGCCGCATTGAAAAGCGGTGTGACAGATAAATATAAGCTATTCATCGTAGTGGAATCAATCGAGGACGCATATAAGCTGGCAGAAGCGTATCCAGAAATCAAAACCATCAACTTAGGAGGGATCAAGGCGAAACCTGGTACTCGCAGTATTGGAAAAGCGGTGAATATTTTACCAGAAGAGGAGGAACGATTGAAAAGATTGATTGACAAACAAATAGAAGTGGAGATCCGTCAAGTACCGGCAGATAAAAAAGTGGACGTAAGGGAAGTTTTGTAAGAAAGGAAGAAACTCAATGATTGTACAAGCAGTCTTATTAGGTATCGTTGCATTTATCGCACAATCAGAATATGCATTAGGGACATCACTGCTTTCTCGTCCAATTGTGACGGGACTGTTTACAGGAATCGTGTTGGGTGATGTAAAAACTGGGATCGTCATGGGTGCCACTTTGGAGTTAGCATTTATCGGATCATTCTCAGTAGGTGCTTCGATCCCCCCTGATGTGGTGACCGGAGGAATTCTAGGCACGGCTTTTGCTATCACAGCTGGAGCTGGTACGGAAACGGCACTTTTACTAGGTTTACCAATTGCTACGTTGACATTGATATTGAAAAATATTTACTTAGGTCTTTTGATTCCAATTATGAACCATAAAGCGGACAGTTATGCAGAAGAAGGAAACTATAAAGGAGTCGAGCATATGCACTTGCTTGCCGGTTTCGGTCTTTCCTTGATGCTTGGTGTTGTGGTAATGGTTTCGTATATGGTGGGAAGCAATACGATCGGAAATCTACTCAATAAGATTCCTGACTTCGTTCAGAATGGCTTATCAGTAGCAACAGGGTTGATTCCAGCTCTTGGTTTCGCGATGCTCGCTCGCTTGCTGATTAACAAACAAGTTGCACCATACTTTTTCTTAGGTTTTGCTATAGCTTCTTACCTAGAGATTCCTGTGACCGGAGTAGCTATTTTTGGTGCAATTTTAGCCGTTGTGGTAGTCAATATCATGAATGTCCGTCAACTGCCACTTCAAACCACTGCAGGGGAGGTCGAAGAAGATGAAGAATTCTGAGAGTAAAAACAGCAAAATAACGAAAAAAGAACTGAATCATGTATTCTGGCGTTCTTTTCAAATGGAGTTTTCTTGGAACTATGAACGACAGATGAATATGGCTTATGTTTACGCAATGATTCCGATTTTGAAAAAGTTATATCAGTCAAAAGAAGAAATGGCAGCAGCTTTGAAACGGCATCTAGAGTTTTTCAACACGACCCCACATATCGTTACATTGATTTTAGGGATCACGGCTGCAATGGAGGAAGAAAATAAGGATGATCCTGAATTTGATGTGACCACGATCGACAGTATCAAAACATCTTTGATGGGACCACTTGCAGGGCTAGGGGATTCTTTCTTTTGGGGAACTTTACGATTGATTGCCACAGGTGTGGGCACCTCTTTAGCTATGCAAGGAAATATTTTAGGACCTATCTTGTTCATTTTGATTTTCAATATTCCGCACATTCTGTTCCGCTATCTAGCAACAGGTTGGGGTTATCGCTTAGGAACGGGTTTTTTGAAAAAGATTCAGGCAAACGGGATGATGGAAAGTTTGACATTAGGCGCGTCTATCATTGGGTTGATGGTCGTCGGAGCAATGACTGCCACGATGATTACTATCAATATTCCTTTAAAAATCGGTTCAGGAGAAAATGCTGTGACTGTTCAAAGTATTTTTGATGATATTGTCCCAAATATCTTATGTCTGGGTGCATTTGGTGCAGTGTTTTATCTATTGAAAAAAGAAGTAAAACCATTGACGATCTTGATCGGATTAGCTTTCTTTGGGATTTTTGGTTCGTGGATAGGGATTTTTTAGAAAAGGAGCAGAGAAAATGGTTACGATGCAAGATTATATTTATGAAGAAAAGGAAGTACTAAGTACGATCTTGAAAAAAAATGATTTTTCGACAAGAAAACAAATGAAAAAAACAACGAATCTGCTGATGCTAGCAACGGGTTCTTCTTACAACGCTTGTTTAGCAGCGAAGCCGGCATTGGAATCTTATGGCGAGCTAACTGTCGATATTCAAGAACCTTTTCATTTTGCTCATTATGGAAAACTTTCTCCATCAATCGATACTGTGATTGCTGTGTCACAAAGTGGGAAAAGTGCTTCTACTGTTGAAGCAGTAAAAATGATCCAAAAACAAGAAATACCGATTATTGCTGTCACAAATGACGTACAAAGTCCACTTGCTTTAGAAGCTACACAGATTATTGATTTAGGTGCTGGGATAGAAACAGTTGGCTTCGTTACAAAAGGCTATTCTGCTACTGTCTTACAGTTACTACTCTTAGGGCTAGGAATTGGGATAAGTAAAAATAATATCAGCAAAGAAATAGAACAAAACTACATGCAACAGTTACAAAAAATAATCGATCATTTACCAGTGATTATTCAAAAAACGGAAGAATTTTTTGATGAGTATCAAAGTTTGTTTCGTTTAACACAACGCTTCATCACTATTGGCTATGGTCCAAACTGGGGAACAGCGAAAGAAGCAGAAACGAAATTGACGGAAACAATCCGTGTCCCGTCACAAGGATTTGAGTTAGAAGCTTACATGCATGGCCCATATCTAGAGGCTGGTGCTTCCCATTTGCTGTTCTTTATTGAAGGGGACAATGAAAATAAGGAACGTTCACAAAAGTTGCGGAGATATATGAGTCAGTATGTTGGAGAGGCTCTCACAATTACCACAAAAAAAGCAAGAGACGAGAAAACACTTGGATTAGCAATAGAATGTGATGAATATCTGTCTATATTAGCACTTGTCGTTCCATTTCAACTATTCGCTTATAAAATCGCAGCAGCTAAAGGAATCGACTTGAACAAAAAGATCTTTGAAGACTTTGATACAGTCTTGAAAAGTAAATTATAAGAGGTGGAAATCATGTTGAAATTCAATGAAGAAGAACAAATCAAAGCAATAAAAGGTGCACTAGCTTTACGTCCGCAAGTAGAAAAAATCATCGATAAACTTTATACGGAACAATTCGATGCTGTCTATTATTTAGGAATTGGTGGAACATATGCTTCTTCGATGCAAGCTGTCACTTATATGAATGGGAAAAGCAACTTGCCTGTCTTTGTACAGCATGCTGCAGAATATTACACTACTGGGAACAAAAGATTAACAAAAGATTCTATTGTCGTCGTGTCCTCTGTTACTGGGACAACCCAAGAAGTAGTGAAAGCAGTAGAAGAAATCAAGAAAGTAGGAGCGACACTGATTGGATTTATCGATAAAGCGGAGAGTAAGTTGTCTCAACTATGCGATTTTGTGGTTACTTATCCAGCTCCCGGAACAGAACAAATCAAATTTTTTATGGTAGCAGATCGATTGATGTATTTGCATGGGGAATTCGAAGATTACTCAGAGTACTATGAACAGCTCGAACATTATTTGCCAACAGGGTTAGTTGAAGCAGAGAAAAAAGCAGATGCATTTGGCTTATCATTTGCAGAAAAGCATCGACGTGATAGCATGCATTATTTTATCGGAGCAGGGAATCAATGGGGAGCTGTTTATTCATATGCCATGTGTTATTGGGAAGAACAAAGCTGGCTCCCATCGAAATCTATCCATGCTGCCGAGTTTCTTCACGGGACGTTAGAGATCGTTGAAGAAACGACCCCAGTCACTTTATTTTTAGGCGAAGATGAACAGAGAGTGTTATCTGAACGTGTAGCTAAACTTTTGCCAAAAATTTGTAGTAATTATACATTGATAGATACAAAAGACTATCCAGTAGAAGGTATCAGCGAAAAATATCGCGGACGTGTGTTGTCTTTCTTATTGATGCATGCAGTGACACAGCGTATCGATGCACATGTCGAACAGCTGAATTGTCATCCATTAGAGATACGCCGCTACTATCGTCAGTTTGATTATTAGGATCGATTGGATGAAAAGAATATAAAAAATAAAGAGAGCAGCGACAACTGCTCCCTTTATTTTTTAGTTGTTTTCCAAGTCAGTTAATGCATTACGATTTTGAACATTGACATCGATTACATTATAAAATGCGTTATTTGTATCAGCTACATCCCAAACTGCTAAAATGACATGATACCCCAGACGATTGCTAGGAATATTGATTGTATGAGTCGGATTAGTAATAGACGAATTACCACCATTATTTACTTCACCAATGAATTCCAGGTCATTTCTATTCAATGGGGCATTTGGATTCCAACCATTTTTAGTCATGTAATAGTGCCATTTCGTCGTTGCGTGGTCAGCTGTGAAATGCCAAGTGAATCGGTTTGCCCCAGTAGTTAAGTTGTTTTTTGTCCATAACGTAGCTGTTTGTTTATCCAAAACAAAGTCACCTACTGCACCATTAGCAGAAGCAATCCGACCATTTGCAGGTCCAGCCGAAGGGAATCCTTTTGGTGCCTCTAAAGATTGTGGTTCGTTGATGATACGACCATACTTTTCAAAAGCACTTTGCCAATTATTCCTACTATCTAGAGCACCTTGATAGCCACGGCTGATAGGTTGTGAAACATAGCCATGAGCCGAGACATCTACAGAAGACAAAGCGGCGATTCCTGTTGTAGCAAGTAACATTCCTAATCCCAATAAAGTACTTTTTTTCATTTGATGATTCCTCCAGTTAGATAAAATATTTTAAGAAAAGGTTTCCTTTTCGTAAGATAGTATAAAATGTATTATTTAAATATTATTTTTTTGTATGGTATTGCAACAAAAATAAAAAACTAGAAGAATGACTATTGATAAATAGCCTTATCATTTTTATGTATAGTTTTTTTCAAAAGAGAATCTCTCAATTCAATGATCTCTTCTTTCACTTCCTCTAGTCCTAGCCATTCAAAGAAATGGATTGCTTCGTCAATTTCTTCTAGTGCTCGTTCATTGCCATCTGCTAATAGAGCTAAAGCAGTGAATGCTTTGTAACGGGCTAAGTCTAACGTATGTTTATAACGGTCACTTACTTTTTTCCATTCTCCTAAAAATAGTTTTCTAAGAAAAACAGAAGAACGATGAAAAGATAGATGTATACCGTTCAAAAGAAAATTTGATAATAATTCGGAATAATGAGCAGTATCGACATATGCTTTCATTTTTATGACACTACGCTGAAAAGAATGATAAATATACTCGTCATCGAATATAAATAAACAATTGGAAAAAATAGAAAGTTCATAGTGTCCCCATGTATCGATACCTTCCAAGTACTTTTTGATAATAGAAACTTCTGTCAAAGTTTCCGAACGAGTGAGCTTTCGGTTTCCCAGATATTGATCAATTAGTATACGTTGCGTATATAGCAGGCGATAATAAATATTCCCAGTTTTTTTATATTCTTTTAGCAGTTCATTCTCTTGCTCTTTTGTTAAATATTTTGTTGTGATCAGGTAATTAGAAAGTTTTTGTTTACTTGTAAGAGTATTGTTGTTCAGCAAAAATTGATATTCTTCAAGTGTAACATTCATCCGTTCAAGGTAATCCACTAACAATTCAAAACTGATTTTTGTTCCTCTAGATTCAAAAGCAGCTAATGTCCCTCGCTGAGAAAGCCCCTCAGTTAATTGAGCTTGTGTCAGTCCACGTTCTTTTCTTAGTTTTCGAATTAAAGAAGCATGTTTTATCATGTAAGTTACCTCCATACGTTTTTATGAATATAAGATAACACAAGGCTGTTATCTAAGGACGAAAATGTCAATTATGTACTATTTTTGATAAAAAGTGCTCATGCTTTAAAAGCAATTTTTATTTATGTTGTAATAACATACAAAAAATGAAAAACAGTCGTTGTTAAAATAAACTATAGTTACCAAATATTAGGAGGTATGATGAATGAAAAAAAATTTTTGGCTGTCATTGGCAGCAATCGGCTGTTTCGCTGGAGGCGGACAATCTATACATGCTGCACAAGATTCCGCGGCATTGATGCCGGATATCTCAGAAAAGCAAATTGCTGTTGGTTATTATCATAACTGGGAACCGGAGCAAGGTGCGGGATATAGAGGTGGGAAACCAGCAGAGACAGACTTAGGAAAGATCAATCCGTTTTACAATGTCATCGCAGTATCTTTTATGAAAGGCGAAGGAATCCCTACATTTGAGCCATTTAATATGAGTGATGAAGAATTCAGAAGCAAAGTGGCTGCCCTGAATGAAGAAGGACGATCAGTTATCATTTCTTTAGGCGGAGCTGATTCCCATATCGAATTGCACAGAGGACAAGAACAAGCATTTGCAGATGAAGTGATTCGGTTGGTAGAAACTTATGGTTTTGATGGTTTAGACATTGATTTAGAACAAAGCGCCATTACGGCAGGAGATAACCAGCAAGTGATTCCAGAAGCGTTGAAAATCGTACGAGATCATTATAAAAAGCAAGGAAAACACTTTATTATTTCTATGGCACCTGAATTCCCTTATTTGAGAACAGCGGGAGGCTATGTACCTTATATCACTGCATTAGAAAATGAGTATGATTTTATTGCACCACAACTATATAATCAGGCGGGCGACGGATTAAGCGTGGGAGACGAATGGATTGCTCAGAACAATGACAGTCGAAAATATGATTTCTTATATGGTATGTCAAAAGCCTTGCATAACGGAGAGAGTGGATACATTCGGATACCAGCAGATCGTCTGGCTTTGGGGATTCCAGCAAATAACGATGCGGCAGCCAACGGTTATGTGCAAGATCCATCCGTTGTCTATCAAGTATTCGAACAAATGGAAAAAGAACGTACACCTTTGAAAGGTTTGATGACTTGGAGCGTGAACTGGGACGAAGGGGTAAACTCAGCTGGCATTTCTTATAATGAATCATTTGCGAAAGCTTATCAAAATCTGTTTACGGAACAAGAACCAGATACAGAGAAACCTTCTAAACCGACCAATTTTCGAGGAACAGCAACAAGTACGACAGTCACATTGTCTTGGACTGCGTCAACGGATAACGTTCGTGTGTCACATTATAATATTTATGAAAACAATCGATTAGTAGGAACAAGCAACACTACGAATTATATACATACAGGTTTACAACCAGAAACGACTTATTCTTATACGATTGAAGCGGTCGATCCATCAGGAAATATTTCTGCACGTTCCGATAGATTGAATATCCGTACGCAAGAAGCAACAGCTTTACCAGCACCTTCTATTCCAAACGGGTTGAGCATCAACCATGTGACACAATCAACAGTTCGTTTGGTATGGCAAGAAAATAGCTTATTGGAAGAAGTACTTTATTATGAAATATACAGAGATGGCAAGAAGATCGCTACCTCACAAACCGCTGTATTTGAAGATCAAAATTTAACAGCTTCTACTGCGTATCGCTATCAAGTTCGTGCAGTCAATCGGACAGGTGTTTCTTTACTAAGCCAGTCTGTCACAGCAAGAACCCTAGACGAGAACGGCCAAGGAAATTCTTGGACAGTCGGTACTTTTTATCAAGCAGGAGACATAGTCACATATAATGGTATTCAATATCGTTGCTTGCAAGCGCATATTGCAGCCGCACATTGGGCACCAGATACGACCTTCTCTTTATGGCAAAAAATAAGTTGATGATGAGGTCGTGATAGAAGCTACTTCTGTAACACCGTTTATCAAGCGGTTGTGAAATCAATACTTTGACCTAAGTATTACAGAAACAAAACGGCAAAATAGTTTTTCATATTTTGCCGTTTTTTAATCTAATATTGAGGGTGAGCTGATTGAACACTGTGTATCAAGAGATAATAAGCCTGATGTATAACTGCGTGTCACATCATTTACTCGGAATAAGGAGGATACGACTTTTATCAAAATTTCTACCATGTATTGATTTAAGCAAAGAGCGTGGGACAAAAGTAAAGAACACTTTTGTCTCACGCTCTAAACACGTATAAACGGCGGAAGCAGAAGCAACTCCTTCGGAAATAAGCTGAAATTCACAAAAATTTGAAAAGCAATTTTCGTGAATTCCTTCTTATTTCTTGGAGTAAAACGCTTCTGTCCCAGCCTCTTCTTGTATGTAGCTTCAATTAAGGGTTGTTAGGAGAAACTTCCCAGCCTCCCAATGGTAATGGTAATGGAAACATAGTCAAACCTCCTTTCTCTTAGTGACAAATAAAGTATAACAAGTGTAAAAAGAAAAAAATTAAAATGTACGCTATTGCAACATTTAATAGATTATTTCAAGTGAAAGTCGATAAAAGAATTAAACAAACACTTAAAAACAATGGAAATTAGTCCAAACTTTAAGAAATGTATACTATAATGGAAATTATCAATTATTTATTTGGAGGAATATCCATGAAACAAAAAATCGCAGTTCTTGGTCCTGGATCATGGGGCACTGCTTTAGCACAAACATTGGCAGAAAACGGGCATGATGTCCGTATTTGGGGAAATGTACCTGAACAGATTGACGAAATCAATACGTATCATACAAATCAACATTTTTTACCCGATATGACGATCCCAGAATCGATTATCGGATATAAAGAATTGGCAGAAGCAGTGGATGACGCAGATGCTATTTTGTTTGTCGTTCCGACAAAAGCGATCCGTTCAGTCGCCCAGGAACTTATTGGTAAAATGAATACTAAGCCCGTCATTATCCATGCAAGTAAAGGCCTAGAACAAGATACGCATAAACGGATCTCAGAAGTTTTGGCTGAAGAAATTCCAGAAGAAAAACGACAGGCAATCGTCGTATTATCTGGCCCTAGTCATGCGGAAGAAGTAGCAGTTCATGATATTACAACGATTACAGCTGCAAGTATCGATCAAAAAGCAGCTGCTTATGTACAAGAATTATTCATGAATGATTATTTCAGGATTTATACAAATAATGATGTGATTGGTGTAGAAACTGGCGCAGCATTAAAAAATATCATTGCTATTGGTGCCGGTGCTATCCATGGGCTAGGGTTCGGAGACGATGCAAAAGCGGCCATCATGACTCGCGGATTAGCAGAAATTAGTCGTCTTGGTGTAGCAATGGGTGCCAATCCGCTGACGTTTATCGGTTTGAGCGGTGTTGGGGACTTGATTGTTACTTGTACAAGTGTTCATTCCCGTAATTGGCGCGCCGGTAACTTACTAGGACAGGGACATAAACTGGAAGAAGTTTTGGAAAACATGGGAATGGTCGTTGAAGGTGTGGCAACGACAAAAGCAGCAGTCGAGCTAGCACAACAGCTAGGGGTTGAGATGCCAATTACTCAAACCATCTATAATGTTTTGTATAATGGAGAAGATATTAAAAAAGCAGCAAAAGAAATCATGCTACGTGACGGAAAAATGGAGAATGAATTTTCTCTTCGTTAAATAGATGATTAACAGGTAAGCGTCGTTTAGGAGGAACAGTAAGTGAAGGTCAAAAAAGCAGTTATTCCTGCCGCTGGGCTAGGAACACGTTTTTTGCCGGCAACAAAAGCCATGGCAAAAGAAATGCTTCCAATCGTGGATAAGCCAACGATCCAATTTATTGTGGAAGAAGCATTGGATTCGGGAATCGAAGATATCTTGATCGTAACGGGAAAAGAAAAGAGACCCATCGAAGATCATTTTGATGCAAATATCGAATTGGAAAACAATTTGCGGGAAAAGGAAAAAACAGAACTACTCGCTTTAGTTGAAGAAACGACTCATGTCAATCTTCACTTCATCCGTCAATCTCATCCAAGAGGACTGGGGGATGCCGTGCTTCAAGCAAAAGCATTCATAGGGAATGAACCATTTGTTGTCATGCTCGGGGATGATTTGATGAAAGATGATATCCCACTGACTCAACAATTGATGATGGATTATGAAGAAACACAATCTTCTGCTGTTGCCGTCATGCGTGTACCAGAAAATGAAACCTCTAAATATGGAATTATTGATCCTAAAACAGATAACGAAAAGGGACGTTGCAGAGTAAATGGTTTTGTAGAAAAACCTGAACTTGGAAAAGCACCAAGCAATTTAGCCATTATCGGACGTTATCTGCTGACTCCCAAAATATTTGAGATATTAGCAACTCAAGAACCAGGAGCAGGGAACGAGATACAACTAACGGATGCACTCCAGTCCCTTAACCAAACAGAAGCGGTCTATGCGAGAGAATTTAAAGGAAAAAGGTATGACGTAGGCGATAAGCTAGGATATATGAAGACAAATATTGAATATGGACTTCATCATCCGGAAATCGGCGCATCGTTAAGCGCATATATTATCCAGTTGAGCAAAGAGCTAAGAACAGGAAATTAACTGGAAATAAGTGACCTGCTGAGAATAAAAAACAAATGGGTATTAAAGCGGCAGCTTGTGCGTCATTTGCGCAACTGTCGTTTTTATTTTTTGACGCTAAGTGAATGAAGACGAGGAAAAATGAAAGATAGAAAAAGACTTTCGTGAATATATTTAGAAAATTTTCTGCTAATGGTTTAATTTTTTTTTAAGTTACATAAAAGAAAATGATTACATAAGAGAAATGAAAGCCAATCCAGAAGATTCATAGTAGAATAAAAAGGCGAATTTTTTTAATTATAAAAAAGGTGTGTGTCCACTATGGGAAAATTAGTCGCTATTGCGCAGTCGCTACTTGATATACTCAAGTGGCTGATGGAAGGAAATAATTGGGTATTTGTGTTACCACTATTGCTCATTAGTCTATTTATCATGTTCAAAATGGTCAGAAAAAAAGAAAGATTCCTGATTTTTATCTGGTATGCAGCGTCTATTGCAGTTGCTAGCTTGATGATCGAACTGGCGTTAGGTAGTTGGGAAGCTTGCATATTTGCCTTATTTTTTGCTGTATTGTATCTGCTCATTTATATTCCTTATAGGAAAAGAAAGTCTCGGATCGGAAGAAAGGGTAGACATGCCACTACTTTTTCTAGTACAGATTCTCCAGAACAAAGCAGAAGAGCGAGAAGAAGACGGTAATATTTAGTATGTATACGCAAAAAAAGATAAAATAATGGACAAAATATTGAGTTGAGAGATTTATTTAATTGGTGAGAAAAAACTTTTTTCACTTATTTAAAAGAATCTTTTCAAAAAGGAATGCTTGCTACATAAGGACAAGTCATTCCTTTTTTTTATGTTATTTATTTGTAAAAAAATCATACCAATGTTTTTTTGTGTTTTCGTACTTGCACTTGAATAAGAGATTACTTACAATGAGTTCAGATAGAAACAGCTGAATAAAAAAAGGCTCCCTGACCCTTAGTTGGCGCTAAGAATCAGGGAATGACCAGTCACACTCATACACCCTGACCGATCATTTTGCCATAGTCAATGCAGTGCATCGACCTTATTTATTGTACCTAATCTAAGGGGAAAATTCTACCCCTATGTAGAGATTTTCTATGGTCTGCACGTTGTTTTATTTGCTATGTCAAGGTATTGGGCGTATTCGTTCAATACCTTTTTTGCGTTTGAAACAGCAAAGACCGCATGTGTTACTGTTTATCTTCTGTTTTTTATGTATTTCCTTAGATTAGGCAGCTGTTTCTATTCATGTCAAGTATAGCTAGGCGGGAGAGAAAAATGAGTTTATGTTATTTTGACTATTATTACCAATTGGAAGAGAAATTAAGGATAGAAGAGCCGTTGATGGTTCAAGCAGGAACTTGGATTGCGAAACAAATCAATCAAGGCGGAAGATTGCAGATATATGCTAGTCGCACACTAAGTGGTGTAGCATTTGAATTTTGGGATCAAACACCGGACCTTGTGCCGAGTATATTGATTGAGAACCCAGCCGGAGGTGTCTATGAAACGCTAGAAGGGGCAGGACAAGCGATTATTGATGAGCTTTCTGTCAAACCAGACGACATTTTTCTACTTCTTTCGAATGAAGGAAGAAATCCAGCAATCATTGAGTTGGCTCAATGGATCAAAGAAAATGGACATCCTTTGATCATTGTTACTGGATTTGATTTGTCACGAAGCATCAAGTCCCAGCATAGCAGTGGTTTGAGATTATTTGAATTTGCTGATTTAGTTTTGGATAACCATGCCAATCTGCATGATGCAGTCTTGACTTTGCCGAATTTAGATCCAGCAATCTGTGGAACAGCCTCTCTTGCAACGATTTTTTTGCTTCAACAGGTTTTGTATTTTACAGCAAAACAGCTAGTTCAGGAAACAAGAGGAAAATAGTTTTCCACATAATGACCAAAGTCTCTTTAAAAAAACGTTGTTCCACGTAAATATGGAGTGTTTGAAACAAAGAAAACGATTTTTAAAGAAAAGCAGTAATAATCATTTTTTATTTTTTTGTTATTTTAAGTTTGTTTAGCTCTAGAGGGCAACCTTTTTTTTCGAAAGTACGTTATTTTTATAAGTTGTTTCACAATGAGAAGAAAAGAGCTATAAAAATATGCAATGCTAGATAGACAAAAAAATAGCGGAAAAAGAGACAAGAAAGAATCCGCATGGATCCTTTCTTGTCTCTTAATACACGTTGATGAAAGAGTCTTCCCCAAAACTCTTTACAATGTAATTATAGTACATTTGTTATCATTATTGCAATGAAGTTTACCTGATATAACAAAATTGTCGAAGAAGATTCCTTTTTCTAATAGAAAGAAAATATACAAAAAATGAAAGATATGAGATGAATATTTATTATTATTTTTTGCTTTTTTGCAATGAAATACAATTTATTCACGATTATAAAATGAAAAAATCAGGACGGGATTTCCGCTAATTTAAAAATAAAAAAAGAATTTTAAGGAAAAACAGAGAAATAAAATACTTAATATAAATGGAAAAAGAAAAAAATAGTCATACATATGAGAAAAAAAGCAAAATAGAAAAAAGTGATTTTCTAATAAATTATTCATGTGGAATTGACATTTTTACTGTATAATTCATTTGATTATCCATTTTTTATTCATCAAAATTACTGAGAAAAGAAAGGAAGAAATAAATTTGAAGAAAACAAATTCTTCAGGAAAACCGAAACGTGACTTCACTAAATTATCGACACCCCATACGTATGTCATTATTTTTGGTGTAGTCATCTTTGCATGGATACTGACTTTTGTCGTACCAGCAGGAAAGTTCAGCACGCAAGACATTGAATATAAAGATGCGAATGGCGAAACAAGTACTCGTACTGTTTTACGCCAAGATTCCTTCCGTTATGCTTACGAGCTGGATAAATCGTATGTATTTGATCAATTAGAAGAACTGCAAGACCATCCAGCAGAACGTGAAAAACTGGATGTTCCTGAAAAAGGATTGGAAAAAGTCATTGCTGACGGAGAAAAAAATCTTACGCAAGAAAAACTAGATGAAATTTCCTTAACAGATGATGTTCTTTACGATGAGTATGGCGAAAATATCTATGATACTTCTAAAAAATTGCATAAAACAGCCAAAATATGGGGAACAGACGATTTTGGTGGCTTTGGCTTCTTAAATTTTGTTTTTGAAGGTCTAGTATCTGGAGATAAATATGGATCTGCTGTAGGGATTGCTGCATTGATCCTTGTTGTCGGAGGTGCTTTTGGTATTATTATGCGTACCGGAGCGATTGATGCAGGAATCTATGCGTTTATCAGTAAAACGAAGGGACTGGAGCGTTTAGCTTTACCGCTATTATTCTTTGCTTTTTCATTCGGGGGCGCTACATTTGGGATGGCAGAAGAGGTAATTCCATTCTCAATGGTGATGGTTCCATTCGTCATTGCCTTAGGATATGACTCGATCGTAGCAGTAACCGTGACTTATGTCGCATCTCAAGTCGGAAATGCGACCTCTTGGATGAGTCCGTTTAGCGTAGCTGTAGCTCAAGGGATTGCTGGAATCCCAGTGTTGTCTGGTGCGACATTCCGATTGATTATGTGGGTAGTTGTTACTGCCTTAGCAGCTGGTTATATGATGATATATGCAGAAAAAATCCGTAAAAAACCGGAAAGTTCGTTGACTTATAAATCAGATGATTATTTCCGTTCTCATATCAAAAAGACATCTGATGAAAATAAAAAATTCATGCTTGGGCATAAACTGATTTTAGTAGAGATGTTAGCTGTTCTTGTTTGGATCGTTTGGGGCGTGACTCAAAAAGGCTATTACATCCCCGAAATCGCTTCTCAATTCTTTGTGATGGGATTAGTTGCCGGAATCATTGCTGTTCTTTTCAAATTAGATGGAATGAAAGTCAATGACATCGCTTCTTCTTTCCAATCTGGTGCAGCTGATCTAGCTGGTACAGCAATCGTAGTAGGGATGGCCAAAGGAATCCTTCTCGTCTTAGGTGGATCCGATGCGTCTGTTCCTTCAGCTTTGAATACGATTTTGCATGGAATCGGGACGGCATTGACCGGTGTGCCAGCTGTCATTGGCGCTTGGGCGATGTATATCTTCCAAAGTTTGTTCAACTTGGTTGTTACATCAAATTCAGGACAAGCAGCTTTGACCATGCCGATTATGGCTCCATTGGCAGATTTAGTCGGTGTATCCAGACAAGTAGCAGTTCTTGCTTATCAGCTTGGTTCTGGTTTCATGGATGCTTTTACGCCCGTATCAGCTAGCTTGATTGGTGTGTTAGGTGTTGCACGGATCGAATGGGCAAAATGGGCAAGGTTCCAAATCAAGATGCAAGGATTCCTGTTTGTTTTGGGAACTATTTTCATCATGATTGCTATTGCGATCGGTCTGCAGTAGTACTGGAGACATAAGTAAATAAAAAAAGTAATCCAAACAGTAGATAAATGACTCCAAGAACCGTCATTTTACGGTAAAATCAAAGGAGTAAAGATTCTATCGTTTGGATTATTTTTTAAGATCCTATCATCAGTTATACTTAAAGAAAGAGGAAAAATGTATGAAGATCATCCGACAAATTGAAGTGTTTGCACCAGATTACTTAGGAAAAATGGACGTATTGATTGCCGGTGGGAAGATTTTGGCTGTAGAAGAACAGCTAGAAGGCGGCTACGAAGGAGTGGAAGTAGAAGAACTTTCAGGTGAGGGAAAAGTACTGACTCCAGGTTTCATTGACTGTCATTTCCATATTTTAGGCGGAGGAGGAGAAGGCGGTTATCAAAACCGAACACCAGAAGTTACATTAAGTCAATTGACTACAGCTGGTGTAACGACAGTTGTCGGTTGCTTGGGAACAGACGGAGAAGGTCGAGATATGACTGCTTTGATCAGCAAAGCGAAAGGACTTGAAGCAGAAGGAATCTCCACTTATGTGTACGAGGGTTCGTACCGATTGCCGGTAAAAACAGTAACAGATTCGATCATCAAAGACTTTTTAACAATCGAGAAAATCATCGGAATCGGAGAAATCGCAGTATCCGATCACCGTTCTTCTCAGCCAAGTTTTGAAGAGTTCGCCCGTGCAGCAGCAGATGCTCGTGTAGGAGGCATGTTGTCGGGAAAAGCTGGGATCATCAATGTCCACTTAGGCGGAGGAAAAAGAAAGCTAGAGTTATTGACACGAATTGTAGAAGAAACAGAAATTCCGATCACACAGTTTTTGCCTACTCATGCGAATCGTACACCAGAATTATTTGAAGCTTGCGTGGCATTTGCTAAACGTGGCGGCACGATTGACTTCACCGCTAGCGAAGATCCTGATTTTTGGGAGAAGACAGATGGGGAAGTGCGCTTCAGTAAAGCATTGAAACGATTGATTGAGGAAGATGTTTCTTTAGATAATTTCACGATGACCTCAGATGGACAAGGAAGCTTGCCTTATTTTGATGAAAACAATCATTTCCTAGGGTTAGGAGTAGGAAGTGCTAAGGCATTGCTAGTAGGGATCAAAGAAGCTGTGCAAAAAGAAAATATTCCTCTGGAAATCGCCTTGCGAGCTATAACCAGTAACCCAGCACGTATATTGAAATTGGATAAAAAAGGAAAAATTGAAATTGGCGCAGATGCAGACTTGTGTATCTTGGACAAAGAAACGCTTGATATCGATACAGTTATTGCTAAAGGAGAAATAATGGTCCAAGAAAAAGAAGTCAAAGTATGGGGAACTTTCGAAAAAAGTTTTTGATCCACTATCTGACTTATCCTTTTTTAGAAAACGAGCGTTCTGTTTGTCTGTATCTGTTGTTGATGTTACCCTGAAAGTAGATCAATAAACAAATTAAGAGGAGGAAACACAATGGCAGATTTAAAAGGGCGTTCTAAAGACATGAAAGACAAAGTAGTCGGTAAAGGAAAAGAAGCATACGGCAAAGCAACAGACGACAAGAGCAAAGAAACAGAAGGAAAAGCACAATCACTAGGTTCTGATATCAAAGAAAAAGCTCGTGATTTGGGCGATGAAATCAAAGACAAATTCTCTCGAAAAGATGAAAACAAATAAACAACGTTCATTACTAAATGAATCAAGCAAATAAAAATCCGAACCGTATCTGCTTCATAGATATGGTTCGGATTTTTTGTTTGAAAGTTATCCTGTTTTTTAAACTTCTATTTTTTGAAATTCTTTATTTTTTAGTTCAAAGACTTCATCGCAGCTTTTTGCTACTTCGACCTCATGGGTCACGATGATAATACAGCGATTTTGTTCATGGGCGATTTCTTGGAAAAGTTTGACGATATCTTGTGATGCGGTCTCATCCAGATTCCCAGTAGGTTCATCAGCTACAATCAGTTGATGTTCGCAACAGATAGCACGAACGATAGCGACTCGCTGTTGCTGACCTCCTGAAAGTTTGGTCACCTGTTTTTTTGCTAATACTTCATCAATTCCTACACGAGCTAGTCGATCTAAAGCAACTTGTCGATAATTCTCTTGTTTGGTTTTAGTGATCTCCATTGCTGTTATGACATTGTCTAGAGCTGATAAATAAGGAAGCAAGTTATAAGCTTGGAAAATAATCGAGACATCATTTTTACGATAACTTCTTAACCCGATTTTGTTCAGTGAACGATCTTGATAGTATACCTTTCCTTCTTTTGGTGTATCTAATCCGGAAATAAGCGAAAGAAAAGTCGTTTTTCCAGAACCACTTGCTCCTAAAATAGCGTACATTTTTCCAGCTTCGAAATTCAGTTCTACATCTTTATAAAGCGCATCTTGCGGATCTTGATACCAAAATCCCAATTGTTCTGTCCGTAACATCAAATTCCTCCTTTAATTTAATAGGATTTTTCTTGGGTTTAATCTTAATATCCCTATAGAAGCTAAAAAGACAGAAAGCAGGCTGATTCCAAATGCTACTCCGGCTAGTAGTCCTAATTGTGTAGGTTTGACATTGATTTCCAATTCGCTGACTTGATCAGAAACAGCAAATGGATTATTCATGTTTCCTTGTTGACCCCCACGTTGACCGCCTTGTCCGTTACCTGGCATTTGTCCACCGCCAGGAGCTTGTTGGTTTTGTGTCGTGGTTTCTGTCTGTTGGTCAAGTAGCTGCTGCCCCACGGCATTCGCGACGACGTTCCCGCTAATCGAAGCAACTCCTAATGCAAGAATCATACAAATAGCAACTTCGGTAAACAATTGGAGAATGATTTTACTTCTGGATTCTCCTAAAGACAACAAGACGCCTAATTCATGCCGACGCTCCCGGATGGTAATCATAATAATCAGAGTAAGTATGATAATACCGGCTACAGCCACTAGTAAAACAACATTTTTAGAAAAACTTGCCACATTGTTTAAAGGTTCCAACATTGACTGATACATGGAATCATTTGATTGTAAGCTAAATGTATCTGTGTCGATCAGCTTCTCTGCTTCTTCGAGGAATTTATCCATTTCATCTGGATCAGATAGAGTGTAAACAGCAGAATCTATCGTGTTATCGTCAGATGTCCCATTTAATTCATTTGCAAAAGTATAAGAGGTGTAAAGTGTATTCGACGGATTCATGAAGTTGAATTTCATACCCATACTGCTACTTGTTTCGCTAGATTCATAAATTCCTTTGACCGTCATTTCATAAGTGGTATCTTCATCTTCAGTACTCGTGATTGTGAAAGTATCTCCGACTGTCAGGTCATTTGCTTCTGCTAGCGTAGAATCAATGACTACGTTGTTTGTGCCTTTGTCGCTGTCATCTATTCCTTCACCATCCGTGATTTTTGCTGTTCCATCAGAAAAAGTACTATTTTGTGCAGTTGCTGACACACCGCTGATTTGAAAATCTGCTTGAGTCATTTGCGGATTTCCGCCCATTCCTCCGGCAGGGCCACCGCCTGCATCGGTAGTTTCTGAACTGTCTTCACTTGAATCAGAACTAGTGATGGCAGTTATTCCATCTTTTGCCATAGCTGAGGCGGAACTTTCAAAGGAATAGCTCTTTACATTATCTAATTTAGCTATTTTTTCCGCGTCCGTTAAGGATACTGGGGTAAGAGAAAAACTGCCCGGATCTGGACGTTCTTCAGCGGTAGAATTGCTTGAAGAAGTTTGTTCCTGTTTTTTAAATGAGGCTTCTCGATTGGCACTTAAAGTCACTGTTGCTCCAACTTCTTTTTGTGCTTGATTCGCTGCTTCTTCTGCAGCGCTTCGAATCGTGAGGCCAGCTAGCACAAAAATAAGAATGGCTGTGAACACGGCAAACAATAACAATGAACGTCCCCATTTTACTTTTGTACTTTTCCATGCACGTTTCATAAAATTCATATCTTGCATCCCTCCTAGTAGATGCATTTGATAATAGACAACCTATCTTAAAACTAGCTTAAATCTTATGCTGTTTGCATATCATCAACTTGAGGTTCTGTATATATAAAAAGTCACTATAGTTATTGCAAAAAATGTGGTAAAATGAAAAAAGTATGTTTCAAACCGACGAAGAAGAGATGAAAGAGAAACAGCAAAAGAAATCCTAGATGTTACAGAGGAATTTTCATTTACTTAGTGATTCTAACAATTGCTGATACTAGCGATTTAGTTCATTTGTTGTATAATAATGGGGAACAGCCGAATACTTATATAAGGATTCTGGCTATAGCGTTTCGCAAAAGATCCATTTTGTTAATGAAGTATATCCAAAATAAAATGCCCATCCAACTGTCAGAACGCGGATGTGCTGGTAATTTTCCTGCTGATTCTCCATAAGTTGAGAACTAGTGATTTTGCATGTGCTTCATTGGAATGGCTCGTAAATTTAGATAAAGAAGAAAATCGACATCTTTAAACTTGGATGTCATAAGAAGAGGTGAAATTTGTGAGTACCATTAAAATTATCCCATTAGGCGGCGTTCGCGAAAATGGAAAAAACATGTATGTCGCAGAAGTGGGCGAGGATATTTTCATATTAGATTGTGGGCTAAAATATCCTGAAAATGAGTTGCTGGGAATCGACGTCGTCATCCCAGATTTTACGTATTTAGAAGAAAACATTGATCGTGTAGCTGGTGTCTTTTTAACACATGGGCACGCAGATGCGATCGGGGCGCTTCCTTACTTGTTGTCGAAAATTTCTGTACCAGTATTTGGAACGGAGTTGACGATCGAGTTAGCAAAATTGAATGTCAGTCGTAACGAAGCAGCCAAAGGATTTAAGGATTTCCATGTGGTAGATGAGCATACAGAAATCGACTTTGGTGAAACAGTAGTGAGCTTTTTCCGTACCACTCACACGATACCAGATTCAGTGGGGATCAATCTGAAAACAAAAGAAGGTAGTATCGTTTATACGGGAGATTTTAAATTTGATCAAACGGCTATCCCGATGTATCAAACAGATTATGCACGATTGGCAGAAATCGGCAAAGAAGGAGTCTTAGCTTTACTGAGTGAATCGGCAAATGCAGAGAATCCTCAACCTGTAGCTTCTGAAGCTCAGATAGCTGATGAAGTATTTGATACGATCAAATATTGGGAAGGACGCATCATCGTCGCCTGTGTAGCAAGTAATTTGCAACGAGTGCAACAAGTATTGGACGCAGCAGAAAAAGCACAACGAAAAGTTGTCTTGACTGGTCAAGATTTCGAACGAATTATTCGAACAGCGATGCGTTTAGAAAAACTTCAATTACCAAGTGAAGATTTGCTTGTTACATTGAAAGACATGAAAAACTATGATCCAGAAGAACTAATCATTTTAGAAACTGGCCGAATGGGTGAACCCATCAAGTCTCTGCAAAAAATGGCAAACGGCACACACCGTAATGTCAAGATCGAAGAAGGGGATTTGGTTTATATCACTACTACGCCAAGCATCGCGATGGAAACAATCGTGGCGAAAACGGAAGATATCATTTATCGAGCTGGTGGAACAGTGAAATTGATTTCTGAGAATATGCGTGTTTCTGGTCATGCCAATCCTAATGATTTGCAATTGATGATCAATTTGATGAAGCCGACATATTTTGTGCCAGTTCAAGGGGAATATCGGGAATTAGCTGCTCACGCAGATTTGGCTCATGCAGTAGGGATGCCTTACAAAAATATCTATATTACTGGACGCGGAGATGTGCTGGAATATAAGAATAAACGTATGAGTGTTGCAGGAACTACAAGTGCAGAAAATGTAATGATTGATGGTTTAGGCATAGGCGATATCGGAAACATTGTTTTACGTGATCGGAAAATCTTATCAGAAGATGGGATTTTCGTAGCGGTTGTCACTATCAGCCGAAGAGAGAAGAAAATCATCTCAAAACCTCAAATCACTTCACGAGGATTCGTTTACGTAAAAGCTAGCCGTGATCTGATGAAAGAAAGTAGCAACATGATCGAAACGATCGTTGAGAAACATTTAGAAAGCAATGATTTTGAGTGGAGCAAATTAAAGCAAGACATTCGTGATCAATTAGGTCGTTACTTATTTGAACAAACAAAACGACGCCCTGTGATCTTGCCAGTCATTATGGAAGCTACTCAACGTCGAAATAAGAAATAAATAAATAAGAGTAAGATGGCTCTCTATAGAGTGCTCGTCTTGCTCTTTTTTTGAGGGAAACAAATGATTTTTGAATACAGTATCCCTCGTTCTATAATAAACGATAGAATAAAGGGAGTGGATCAATGATGAGTCAAACAAAAGTTGAACGTTATTTAGAAGAACAAAAAATCAGCTATCAACCACTTGATTTTAGTCATATAGTAGAAGGATCTTTCACAGAAGAACTACAAAAAAGAGGGATTGATCCAGCTTTGATATGTAAAACTCTCGTAGTAAAAGGGAACAAAACTGGGGTGATCATCGCATTGATTCCTTTGAATGATCATTTAGATTATAAAAAAACGAGACAAGTGACGAAAGATCGTAAAGTCGGTTTTCCTGGAATGGATTTTGTATTAGCACATACAGGCTATCCTCACGGAGCGAATACCCCTATTGGAATAAAACTCGCACATCCTGATTATTGTTTTTTAGCAGACAGTTCTTTAAAAGAAAAAGAAGAAGTGATTGTGTCGAGCGGTGAAATCGGGAGAAGCCTCCAGATAAAAGTAGCTGATTTAGAAAAAATCGTCCATCCTATTTACGCTGATTTAATTAGTTAAGTGACGAGAAGAGGAGCCAAGCAGAGAGCTCAAACTTGAGATTATATCTGCTTGGTACTTGGTGCATCCTGTATTATCTGTTACAATTACTTTGTGCATACTGTACTATCAATCCAATGAAAATATATTTAGTAACTATATTTTTTCATTGATGTGCAAGTAATGAAATCGGTTTTAATAAAAAAGATACAGAGAAAACGTGAGGTGTAGAATATGAAAATTACGTATCATGGACATTCTTGTTTAACGATTGAAATGGAAAATGGCCAACGTGTGATGATTGACCCGTTTATTACAGGAAACCCATTGTCAGATTTAACTGCAGAAGAAGTAAAGACAGATTGGTTGCTGATTACTCATGGACATAGTGACCATATAGGAGATATGATCCCTATTGCAAAAGAAAATCAAGCCACGGTTATCAGTATTGTTGAGATCGCTGATTATGCAAATAGCAGAGGAGTAGATTCATTCGGTATGAATATCGGCGGAAAACATGCATTTCCATTCGGCACAGTAAAATTCGTCCATGCACAGCATAGTTCAAGCTATGAAGTAGATGGTATCGTTCAGTATATGGGTGAGCCTAGCGGAATCATTATCCAAGCAGAAGGCAAAACGATTTATCATGCAGGAGATACAGCTTATTTCAGTGATTTAGGATTGCTTGCAGAGGAATTCGATATTGATGTTGCTTTCTTGCCGATTGGTGATAACTATACGATGGGACCAGAGGATGCGGCTCGGGCTGCACAAACAATTCGTGCCAAGAAAGTCGTTCCAATCCATTACAATACGTTCCCTGTTATTGAACAAGATCCTGAATCTTTTGTAGCATTACTGGAAGATAGCGAAGGAAAAATAATGAGCGTCTCGGAAACGCTGGAAGTGTAGGCAGAAAATGGCGACAAAACATGATTTGATTTTAGAATATATTGAAAGTTTACCTGTGGGCAATCGAATTTCTGTAAGAAGCATCGCAAAAGAATTGAATGTCAGTGAAGGAACAGCGTACCGTGCAATCAAAGATGCGGAAAATGTCGGACTAGTTTCAACGATTCAACGAGTAGGTACGATTCGTATCGAACGTAAATTAAAAAAACATATTGAACGTTTGACATTTGGCGAAGTCGTCCGGATCATTGAGGGGGACGTTTTAGGTGGCTCGGCAGGATTAGACAAGGTCTTGAATAAATTCGTCATTGGTGCGATGACTAAACATGCCATGGAACGCTATATTACACCAGGCTCACTGATGATCGTCGGCAATCGGGCGGAAGTCCAAAAATTAGCATTGGAAGATGGCGCTGCAGTATTGATCACAGGCGGATTCAATACGACTGCTGAGATTGCAAAGCTAGCCGATGAACTTGAAATGCCAATCTTGCGCACTTCTTATGATACATTTACAGTCGCTACCATGATCAACCGAGCATTAAGTGACCAATTGATCAAAAAAGATATTATGCTTGTTAGCGATATCTACATGCCGGCAGAAAAGACACATTATTTGCATCAGATGGATACGATATCTGATTATCAACGTTTGTCAGAAGAAACGCAACATTCACGTTTTCCAGTCGTTAACCGCCATCACCGTTTGATGGGGATCGTTACGGCAAAAGACGTTTTAGGGAAATCACCAAATCAGATCATTGATCGAGTGATGACGAAAGAACCAATCAGTGTAAAGAAAACAATGAGTATTGCTTCTGTTAGCCATCAAATGATCTGGGATGGGCTGGAAGTCATGCCGGTCGTTTCCGATGACTTGACATTGGAAGGCTTGATTACCCGGCAAGATGTAATGAAAGCGATGCAGCTTGTCCAGCGACAACCGCAGATTGCAGATACGATTTCAGATCAGATATCTGGAAATATCCATACGATTGATACCGATCGTGAAGGGAACCGTTTGGAAAACCCTAAGTTCAAATTTGTAGTGACACCACAAATGGTCAATGGTGTTGGAACCATTTCTTTTGGTGTACTTAGCGAAATCATTTCTGATGTCGCACAAAAAACAATGGTGATGAACCAAAAACGAAATATCTTGATTGAACAAGTGAACCTACATTATTTGCGGCTGATCCAATTGGAAAGCGAGTTGGACATTCGTCCACGTGTATTGGAAATCGGCAGACGTTCCGCTAAATTGGATATCGAAGTATTTATTGAAAATACCATCGTTTCCAAAGCAATCGTTGTTTGTCAAGTAATGGAACGTTCTTAGAAAGCAGGAGTGAAATGACAGTACAGCAAGAAATAGTAGATACAATAAAAAAATACGATAAAATCATTATCCACAGGCATTTGCGCCCTGATCCTGATGCGTTAGGATCACAAGTAGGATTAGCTGAACTATTACGGGAAAGTTTCCCAGAAAAAGAAATACGACAAGTAGGTGAAACGATTGATGGTCTTCGCTTTTTAGCAGAAATGCAAGAGGTTGAAGATGCCTTCTATCAAGGAGCGCTAGTCATCGTGACCGATACAGCTAATTCACCCAGAATCAGTGATCAAAGATATCAGTTAGCAGAAAAGCTGATCAAAATCGATCATCATCCCAATGATGACCCTTATGGAGATCTTGTGTGGGTAAATACAAAAGCAAGCAGTTGTAGTGAGATGATTGCAGAATTTGCTTTGATGTTTCCTGAATTATTTAAGATGAACGTGGAAGCTGCACGGTTACTTTATGCGGGAATCGTCGGAGATACAGGGCGCTTTTTGTATCCCTCCACGACGACCCGTACATTAGAGATTGCATCGATATTGAGAAATTATCCATTTGATGCAAGTGCTTTGAATAGAGAGATTGAGCAAATGCCGATGAAAGTCGCTAAACTTTCCGGTTATCTTTATCAAAATATCCAGGTGGATGAAAATGGTGCAGGAAGAATAATCCTTCCGCAAGAAATTCTTGATAAATATGGAATCGATGATTCAGAGACGGCTTCAATCGTTTCTCTTCCTGGAGTGATCGACGAAGTACTAGCTTGGGGTATTTTTGTTCAGCAGCCTTCAGGACATTACCGCGTACGCTTACGTTCTAAGGGACCAGTCATCAATGAATTAGCGAAACGCCATCATGGGGGAGGCCACCCATTAGCAAGTGGTGCGAATGCAAAAGATTTAGCAGAAGTAGAGGAAATCTATAAAGAGATTCAAGACATTTGCCAATCGTATAAGAGTAGAGAAACGAAGTAACAACTTCATTCGAAAACGTTCCTTTTGTGGTAAAAATCACAAATGTATCTTTTCAACATCTTCTTTTTCCGTTACAATAGTGCTCACTAAAGATTTTAAAGGAGAAAGAAGATGACATTACCAAATTGCCCAGAATGCGGCTCAGAGTACACATATGAAGATCGAGGTCTGTTGATTTGCCCAGAATGCGGGAACGAATGGAGCAAAGAAGAACAAAAAGCTGTCATAGAAGACGGATTAGTGGTATTAGATGCAAATGGAAACCGTCTGTCAGAAAGCGATAGCGTGACAGTGATCAAAGATTTGAAAGTAAAAGGTGCATCAGGTGCCATTAAACAAGGAACGAAAGTCAAAAACATCCGCTTAGTAGAAGGCGACCATAATATCGATTGTAAAGTAGAAGGATTTGGACCGATGAAACTGAAATCGGAATTTGTGAAAAAGAATTAAAGAATATTCAAGGTCTTTTCACATTCTTTTCTTGCTACTAATGATAAAATAAAGGAAACAAAAAGGAGTGAAACGACAATGTATGGTTATGGAATGTATGGTTTTTTAGATCCGACATTTCTTTTGGTCATTCTTGGATTAGTCATTTCCGGAATTGCGTCTGCTTATGTCAATAGTACTTTCCGCAAATATGATCAAGTGAGAAGCAAAAACAACGTGACTGGTACACAAGCAGCACAATATATATTGCAAAGCCAACAAATAAATAATGTTGGCGTTCAACAAATTGCCGGAGATCTCACAGATAACTACAATTCAGGTAATAAGATGCTGAGCCTGTCTCAAGCGACTGCGCAATCTACTTCAGTTGCTGCGATAGGTGTAGCAGCTCATGAATGCGGACATGCGGTGCAAGATGCTTCGGGGTATGTTCCATTGAAGATCCGTGCGGCACTTGTTCCCGCAGCTAACTTTGGTTCGATGATTTCGTTCCCATTGATTATGGTAGGTGTATTGCTTAGTTGGAACTCTACGTTGATCAATATCGGGATTTTTGCTTTTTCTTTAGCGTTACTCTTCCAATTGGTGACATTACCAGTTGAATTCAACGCATCTCGTCGAGCAATCCAAATTTTGAGTGAAGGCGGACTGCTGACGGAAGAAGAAGTACCGATGGCAAGACACGTATTGTTTGCAGCGGCATTGACTTACGTTGCAGCGGCGCTTTCGACATTCTTGCAACTACTGCGTCTGATTTTATTGTTTGGCGGTAACCGAAGAGATTAACATAAAGAGGCTGGGACAGAAGCGTTTTACTCCAAGAAATAAGAAGGAATTCACGAAAATTGCTTTTCAAATTTTTGTGAATTTCAGCTTATTTCCGAAGGAGTTGCTTCTGCTTCCGCCGTTTATACGTGTTTAGAGCGTGAGACAAAAGTGTTCTTTACTTTTGTCCCACGCTCTTTGTTTTATTCTCATATCTTTTTTTCATATACAGTTCTTGAATCGCTTTTATCAACTCACCGAATAATACTGTATCGTGGTTTGTATCTAGATAGAAAGTTTCCGTTTCAGCTGATATTTTCTCATGCTGATCTGTAATAATCAAATCAGCATGTTCAGGATATTCGATAATCTTGATTGCTTCATTGCGAAATAGTTTCTGTAAATGACTTTGCAGATGGTAATTCCCTGTGAATGGTTTGGTTATCTGCAAGTGGATGAGTAATTGTTCTTTCATTTCTGTTTGTAATAAGTGTTGGATCAATTGACTAAGGTATTGACTTAATTGAACTTTTTTTCTAGAGTTTGAAAAAATTGTGTCGATTTTTTCTCTTAATTTTTTTTCCTGTATAAAAGAAGCTGTTTGATTGGAGGTAGTTTCTGGAAAGCAGAGTGTAGAAAAGCTACTGCTAGATTCACCTAACAGTTCCAAAAGAATAACTGCTAGTACGAGAAAATAAAAATAGATCGGTTTTTTGTCTTCCAAATGATTGATAGGAAACTGTTGAGTTAAGTAAGTCATCAATTGATCGACTTGTTGGCAAATAAGGTTTTTGCTTGTGGAAAATAAGAAACCAATCACCTGTTTTTGTTGGAATGAAATTTGATTTGGAAAAAAACAATAGAAAAAATAATTGAAGTAGGCTCTTTCCGTTTCTACCTCTTCACAGGGATAAATCGCTGAAAAAGAAGTAAAGCATTCTGAATAATCATGTGTACGCTGCAACAAATCCATTAATTCAGTAATTTCAGGAGAAATTTTCGAAAAACGTGCCTGTTGTCTGTTACGACATATGAATAAAGCAAGTAATAAATAGATGTTTTTTTCTTGTTTTGGATTTTTTTCTCTGTGCTCATCCTTACTTTTCTTTTTTAGTGTATTTAATTCAAGAGAGGAAAACGGCCAATCGTCTCCTTCGAATGTATCTGAAAGAAAAAAATAAAGATAAAGGCGGATAGATAATTCGTTTCCTTCAAGAACACAGCAGTTTTGTACAGATACGATCCTTAAATGGAATTTATTTAATGAATGATTGAGCTGTTTTGTCAGCTTTTCGAGATAGGAGGGCGATATATAAAGTTGTTCAAGTAAATACTTTTTTGGTACAGCAGATTGTGGATAATTGATCAGCAACATTAAATAATTAAAACGATTGGATTCTTGTAGGTAGCGTAATCTTAACTTATAAAAAACAGCTAGCTTTTTAGGCTGATCGGTTTCTTTGGTGTAGATCTCTCCTTTATGGTTAGAATAAATAAATTCCTCCATCAATAAAAATTGCTTGAGCGAAAAATTTACTTTCCGAATCAACTCTTTGATTGTTCGTTTTGGAATATGCAATTCATTGGCTAATTCCTGTAAAGAACAATTTTTTTTTTGAATGACCCTGTGCAGAACAAGCAACTCTTTTTTTCTTGCTTCAATTAACATAATAGCCTCCTTTTATTCTGTTTTTGTATATAGTTAGACAAAAACTGTGAGTGGAAAGTCATTTCAGTGTGTGTTATTCTCACAGAGTACCGCCTTTTGTTTGTATATATTGTTATTTAAATCTTGTTATCACCTTGTTTATTCTATTGTTTATTTCATAGGATGTTTTGTCAAGGCTTTCTTGTATAAGAAGTAAATATACTTGATTTTTAATGGATATATCTAAAGTGATTATGAAGGTTATCAGTGATTATTTCGCTATTTTTTTAATTTTCTATGTTATTTATTAGAGGGTAGTTGAAGAGGGAAGGAGGTAAGAATAATGGGGAGAGTAACGAATTATAGTAAAGAATACTTGCTGTTCAAAAGTATGGTATATGTGGAAGAATATGGAATGAAATCAATTACTGCAAGAGATCTGGCGGATTTCTGCGGGTGCTCTACATATCCGATTTATACACATTTCAAATCGATCAGCGGGTTAAAGGAGAAAATATTAGAAGAAATCACTGTTTGCTTTGAACGATACTTAGCTGAATGCAATTCCAATGATGTTCTAAGCACAGTCTACTTGCTGAAAGATTTTTTTTCTATCCATGAAAGTATCCGTGGAATCATTGCAAAATCTGAATTAGACATGAATTCGCTATTTAAACGGCCATTTTTCTCATACATCAAAAGCCACACGAAAATCAAAGAAGAAAAGTTGCTTGAATTGCTTTGGCTTAATGCATTGGGAAGTTTAAGCTCAGATAATTTTTCTCAAGATTTTTTTGAAACGATGAACGCTGTTTGGGATAAAAACGAGGTGACGAATGAATACTTGGAAAGTATCTTAAAGGACCAGTTATCTTAGGAAGCAACATGAAAAAGTAGATCAGCCACCTTTATTTTTCGTAAAAAAGATTGTAAAATGTCTAACGAAACATTTGAATGAAGGAGGAAGCTACAACGTTACCACAGCAATTTATCAAAAAATACCGTCTTCTTTTAGGCGAAGAATCAACTGAATTTTTTTGCGCACTTGAGCAAGGAAGCGCAAAAAAAGGATTTCGGTGGAATCCACTAAAACCGGCAGGATTGGCTATGGTTCAAACTTACCATAGCGAAGAATTGCAACCCGCTCCCTACAGCAATGAGGGATTTCTTGGCACTGTGAATGGAAAGTCTTTCCTCCATCAAGCTGGGTACGAATATAGCCAAGAACCAAGTGCAATGATCGTTGGAACAGTTGCTGCAGCAAAACCCGGAGAAAAAGTGTTGGATTTGTGTGCGGCTCCCGGCGGTAAATCGACCCAATTAGCTGCTCAAATGAGAGGCAAAGGGTTATTAGTGTCAAATGAGATATTTCCGAAACGCGCGAAGATCCTATCAGAAAATATAGAACGATGGGGAGTTTCGAACGCAATAGTGACAAATCATGCACCTGCAGAGCTTGTTCCTCATTTTTCCGGTTTTTTTGATCGAATCGTGGTTGATGCGCCTTGTTCAGGGGAAGGGATGTTCAGAAAAGACCCGAATGCAGTAAAAGAGTGGACAGAAGAATCTCCGCTACACTGTCAAAAACGTCAGCAAGAGATTTTGTCTTCAGCAATAAAGATGCTAAAACATGAAGGGCAGCTGATCTACTCTACTTGTACGTTTGCACCAGAAGAAAATGAAGAGATTATTAGCTGGCTTGTAGAAAATTATCCAGTAACAATTGAAGAAATCCCTTTGTCTCAAACCGTTAGTTCAGGACGTCCTGAATGGGGAAGCGTAGATGGTTTGGACAAAACAGTACGTATATGGCCTCATGAAAATCAAGGAGAAGGGCATTTTGTCGCAAAGTTGACTTTTCATGGACAAAACCCGACGTGTAAAGAAAAGAAAGTACGTAAGAAACGGAAAGAACAATTGACAAAAGAGCAGGAAAAACTTTGGACGGAATTTTCAATGGATTTCCATTATGAAATCACTGGGAGACTTTTAGTGTTCAACGATCATCTTTGGGAAGTTCCTGAGTTGCTCCCTTCTCTTGATGGTTTGAAAGTCATGCGTACAGGTTTGCATTTAGGAGATTTCAAAAAGAATCGATTTGAACCTAGCTATGCCTTAGCACTTGCTATGAAAAAGACAGAAAACATCCCTTGTTTGTCGATCACTCAAAAGGAATGGCAATCTTACACAGCAGGAGAAACATTTCAACGTGATGGGGATCAAGGATGGGTTTTATTAGTATTGGATAAGATACCTGTCGGTTTTGGTAAACAAGTAAAAGGAACAGTAAAGAACTTTTTTCCTAAAGGATTAAGATTTCGCTGATTTCGATGAGTGGATTAGTTCGTTTATTTTTTTGTCTATGCTATGATTGAAGTAGATAAAAAGGAGCTGATACTTATGAAAACATCAACAAAAGTAACAATTGGATTAAGCGTAGCAGCCGCTGCCAGTGTAGCGACAGCAGTCGTCGTATCGGGAAAAGTAATGGAAAAGATCCATCATATGACTACTCGGACAAAAGTAAAAAAATTCGTCCATGACAAATTCGATGGAAATGAAAAATTGATGGAAATCGTAGATGATCTCTCAGATAGTGACTTGGATTCTTTGATGGGGATGTTAGCAAAAATAAAATCAGGAAAAAAGAAAATCTCTGTTTACGGTGATTCCATCAAAGACTCAACCGAAGACGTAAAAGATCGCCTTATGCATTTTGTTGAAAAAATGATGTAAGAGAAACTAGCTTTTGAACACTATTCATTCGAAATAAGGGGTTGTGACAAAATTTTTGTCATAACCCCTTTAACTTATCTTTAATCATGTTCATGAATCAATAAAAGGTAGCAAAACAGTAAATCATTGGCTTTTTTTAGATTGAAACCTGATTGTTCTTGAAATTTTTCGATTCGATATTTTAGCGTATTCCGATGAAGAAACAATGTTTTTGCAGCAGAGCTGACATTACCTAATTCATTCCATAATTCTTGAATAATCTCTTCCATTTCATTTTGTTTGATCAGTTCTATGTAACTTTTGATCAACGCACTATCTTTCATGACATCTTTTGTATAGTAATGTAAAGCAACATCTTGCATAGAAAAAGTACGGCTGTGAGTATAGAGATTGTTTTGCTCTGTTAAAAAAATTCTTCTTTCTTCAGCAAACAAAGGGACAAGGTCGCTACCTGGTGAATGAAAAGAACCAACGAATACAGACGTTGTCGTATCAAAATCAGCATCTAAAGATAGAAAAATACCATTGATCTCAGCAGCATCAAGATAATCACAATTTTTTTGTTCGATCAAGAGAGCATCAGTATCTGTATAAAAGAAGAAATCAGCAGAATAGCGAAATAATTCCAAAATAGTATCTTGCCATTCTTTTTTTAAGAATTCTCCTTTCGATTCGACGTGAAGCTGGATCAAGCGAAAGCTTTTTTCTTGGATGCAAGAAGCATCTTTAAAAAGATAGTGATACCATGGATGTTTTTTTTGATCGCTGACTATAGGGAATAACGCTTTCAAAAGACTAGTTTCTTGTTGGGATAGTGAATCGCTTTTGATCCAAATAAAAGCATCATCAACTGCAAAAGAAAGGATATCAGCTTCTGACGCTGGACAGCTTTTTTTCTGTGCTTGTGGGTAAAGAGCAAGTAATTTATTCATTTTCATCTTGTTCACCTCTTGTATTTATTTTACCATAGAAAAAAAAGTTAGTTACAGCCTTTTTGTCATATGCTAAAGTAAAACAAGAAAAAACAAAGGCAGGGAAGGATAATTGGTTAATACAAATCTTGATGCAGTAGATAAAGAAAAATGGATGCGCCTTGCATTGGCAGAAGCAAAAAAAGCAGAAGTGCTCCATGAGGTTCCGATTGGAGCAGTGGTTGTATTAGAGGGAGAAGTAATTGGAAAAGGATATAACCTTAGAGAAACGACACAAGATGCTACTACACATGCAGAAATGCTTGCAATCAAGGAAGCCTGTGAAAAAGTTGGAAGTTGGCGCTTAGAAAATGCGTCTCTTTTTGTTACCTTGGAACCTTGTCCTATGTGCAGTGGCGCGATGATTTTGTCTCGTGTAGCAGAAGTTTATTTCGGTGCATATGACCCGAAAGGCGGAACAGCCGGCACTTTGATGAATCTTTTGGAAGACGAACGATTCAACCATCAAGCGTATGTAGAAGGTGGCATTTTAGAAGACGAATGCGGGATGATTTTGACTGACTTTTTTCGAAAGCTACGTCAGCGAAAAAAGAAATTAAAAAAAGACTAGTCAACGAATGAAAAATAAGGTATACTATTCTTTGCCGAAAGGCTAGGACAATGGTGGGCTTGTGAAGCGTGTCAGGTCTGGAAGGAAGCAGCACTAAGCAGGTTCCGCCATGTGTCTGATTATAATGAAACGACGACAGACTTTCGGGTCTGTTTTTTTTTTATTTCTAGAAATAATTAGGCTATAAAACTGAATGGTTTTTCGTTCTTTTAGCCAGACTATTTTATCGAATATTATACTTATGTAATTTGCTTTTAGGCAGGAAAAGCTCTGAAATGGAGCTTGTTTCAATGGAAGAAAAAGCTGCCTGTGGTATGATGAAGATAAAGAGAGGCGAGAGGACACATGGAAAAAATAGTGATTTTACATACGAATGATCTGCATTCACATTTAGAAAATTGGCCAAGGATCAGAAGATTCTTAGATCAGCGTAAACGAGAAAACGAAAAGAAAGAAAATACAACAACGATTACAGTCGATCTAGGTGATTTTGTGGATCGTTGGCATCCATTATCAGAGGCAACGAATGGACAGGCGAATATCTTGCTGATGAATGAAGTTGGTTATGATGCAGCGACGATAGGAAACAATGAAGGCGTAGGAAATTCCAAAGAAGATCTAAATCATTTATATGATCATGCTGAGTTTGATATCATCCTTGATAACTTGTTCGATAAAAATACGTTGCAGCCACCGATATGGACGAAACCGTATAAAATCATTACAACGAAACACCAGACAAAAATTGGCTTGATTGCATTTACTGCCCCGTTCCCGCTTACGTATAATCCAAATGGCTGGGACATACGCAATCCATATGATATTTTGCCGGAATTAGTCGAAGATTTACGTCCACAAGTGGATGTTTTAGTTTTGATGAGTCATCTCGGGATTCAAGATGATTTACAAATTGCAAAAGAAATACCAGCAATTGATGTTATTTTAGGTTCGCACACCCATCATTTATTCAGAGAAGGTCATGTAGTCAACGATGTCCAAATAGCAGCAGCTGGCAAATACGGTCAGTATGTGGGAGAAGTCCATTTAACCATCGATGAAGAAAAAAAAATCCTTAAGCATTCGGCCAAAGCCATCCCTACAGAAACAATGACAGCTTTTACAGAAGATGAACAAGAGGTAAACGGTTACTTAGAACAGGGGCATGAGCTGCTAAAAGAAAAAGAAGTAGCGGATTTGCCGTTTTCTTTAAGCCTAGATATCTTCAGTGAGCATTCGTTTATCCAAGTAGCCCTTGAGGCGGTGAAAGAACGAGGAAAGACGGACGCCGCAATATTAAACAGTGGTCTGTTTTTAACTGAAATTCCAAAAGGACGTGTCAATCAAGATCAGCTTCACACGGCATTGCCGCATCCAATGCACTTGCTGAATGTCACATTGGGTGGAAATGATCTGATTCGTTTAGTTTTAGAAATAGAAAAAAATCGTCTTTTTTTACGTAACTATCCGATTAAGGGAATGGGATTTCGCGGCAAGATTTTTGGACAGATGGTCTATAATGGAATCACGTATGATTCTGTTAACCACCAAGTCTTTTGGAAGAACAAGCCAGTCGATCCGACTAAAAATTATACTTTTACTACCGTCGATCATCTAATGTTTGTCCCATTTTTTCCAACGATCGAAATTGTTGGAAAAAATGAATTTTTGTTTCCTGAATTTATCCGAAGCGTGGTAGGAGATTACTTGAAAGCTCACTACCCAATCAAATAAAAACAAGGTATAATAAAAAAGATAGGTGGTGAACGCATGTCTGCAAAACAAAATGAACAGCAGAACGTTGAGCATAAAACAGAAATTGCTAAGAAAAAGTCATCAGCTGAACAGGAAAAAACAGTCACAGAAGAATTGACAGCTGCTTTGGAAGAAATCGTCGAGGAGCCGAAAGCAGAAAAAGTCAAAGGTGAATTAGTGACGCTGTTAGATGACAGTAATTTTTTGGTAGGCGAAAGACATTATCGGCTTGTGTCCGATTATCGTGAAGGATTTAATGCAGAAAAACTGGGAGAACGATACAGTGATGTATTAGCCCGATATGATTATATCGTAGGAGATTGGGGTTATGAACAACTACGTTTAAAAGGATTCTTCCGAGCGGATAATCGACGGGCGCATCCGGATCAGCGAATTGATTCATTGGAAGACTATCTTTACGAATATTGCAATTTTGGTTGTGCGTATTTTGTCATCGAAAGAATCGGCGGTAAAAAAGAAAAGACAACTCAGCGCCGAAAAAAGAAAAAAAACCATAATCGTGCGTATATCGATGAGAAAAAAGGACCAGTCACATCGAATCGGAAAAAACCGGTTATTAAAAACCGAAAAACAGAGTCAGCAAAAACCTCTGAAAAAGTAAAAAAACAGGAACAATCTAAACAAGTGGAAAAAACAAAAACAGCATTTACGATAAGAAAAAGGGAAGAGTAGTGGATGAATGGATTATAAAGGATATTTAATTGATTTAGACGGGACGATTTATCGTGGGACGGAACCTATACCGGCAGGAAAACGGTTTGTGGAAGAATTACAAAAAAGGAAATTGCCTTTCTTATTTGTTACGAATAACACGACTAAGTCGCCAGAAACAGTGGCTAATCGTCTAGCAGATGAGTTTGACATTCATGTAGCACCAGAAACAGTTTATACAGCTACTTTGGCTACAATTGATTTCATGAAAACAGATGGAAAAGGAAAAAAAGTGTATGTTATCGGAGAAGCCGGATTGATTGACTTGATTTTAGCTGCCGGATTTACATGGGAAGAAGAGGTTCCTGACTATGTAGTAGTAGGGCTAGATAATTATTTGACCTATGAAAAGGTCGTCAAAGCAACTCTTGCTATTCAAAAAGGGGCTACTTTCATTGGAACGAATCCGGATAAGAATATACCTACAGAACGAGGTCTTCTTCCTGGAGCTGGGTCAGTCATCTCTTTCGTCGAGACAGCAACCCAAACTCCACCAATTTATATCGGAAAACCAGAAGCAATCATTATGGATAAAGCCGTTGAAGTATTAGGTCTGCAAAAAGAAGAAGTAATCATGGTTGGAGATAACTATGAAACAGATATCCAAGCAGGGATACGTAATAATATCGATACTTTGCTCGTTTTATCAGGTTTCACAAAAGAAGAAGATGTACCTGGGCTGCCTATCCCAGCTACCTATGTGAAACGATCATTGGATGAATGGAGCTTCTAATATGAAAAATTCGAGATGGCGGTGGTTGGAATATGCCGGATTATTCAGCCTGTTTCTGACGCTGATCAGTTTGGCAGTTGGAGTGACGATCAATTTTCGACCGCTGTATGTATTTGATATCGGACATTTGCATATTTTGGATTATACTTCTTTAGACCAAGAGACATTACTGAAAAATTTTGATCACCTGATGAATTATCTTAATAATCCCTTCCAAACAGTCCTCAGTTTGCCGGACTTTCCAGTTTCTGCTAGCGGAGCTCATCATTTTTATGAAGTGAAAATTTTGTTTTTAGTGGATTATGCTGTATTTTTCATCACTCTGATCCCAAGTATTTTGTTTATCAGATATTTGCAAAAGAATGATCGTCTTTGGCGATTGATTCGTCCGTTTCAGATTGGCATGTTGCTGCCAGTTATTTTCGGTTTTTTCATGATGATTGGATTTGATCGCTTTTTTATCCTTTTTCATGAAACGTTTTTCAACAACGATGACTGGTTATTCGATCCTGTAACTGATCCAATCATCAATGTACTTCCAGAAGAATTTTTCATGCATAGCTTTATCTTGTTCTTTGTAGTATTAGAAGTATTTTTTGCTATTTTTCTTTTCTTAGGGAAAAATAGTTTGAAACAAACAAAAAAGAAAGAACTCGTCTAAATAGACGTTTTCTTTCTTTTTTTGATTTATTGAGTAAGTCGACTTCTTTTTTCTGGTTCTTTGTGTGCTAATCGACTGGCAGCAGCAGCGGCGATTGCTCCGACGATATCATCTAAGAAGGTATGGACATGAACGCCATCGTGGCTGTTTAGTTCTTTTAAAATACCAGGTTTCACTTTATCGATATAGCCATAGTTCGTAAAGCCAATCGTACCGTAAACATTCACGATTGATAAAGCTAAGATCTCATCGATACCGTAAAGACCTTCGTCATCTTCGATAATGTGTTGCAACGGATCCATCAATCTTTTCTTTTCTGCTAATATATCTAATTGGATTCCGGTGATAATGGCGTTATGTACTTCACGTTTTGTTAATACGCTGTTGACACTTTCAGTACAATCTGCCAAAGTCAAATCAGAAATATAGTCTTTTTGTAAAAACATGACAAGTTGTGCGATATCTTCTACAGTTACGCCACGTTCCTTCAATAGTTCTCTTGCTTTTTCTTCTAAAGTCTCAGTTTTGACGACCATATTATTGCTCCCCCTTTATTTTTCTTTCTCTATTTCATGTTAACGGAACATGAAAAAAATGCAAGAAACTGCTTTCGGATCTCGCTTGAAATGCAGAGGAATCTAAAAAATCAACTAGGACGAAGATTTTTATCATATAAGCTTGTGCTGTGACCAGGCTGAGTCCGTTCTTTTGGATTAATGTAGTGTAAAGCATTGTTCACTGCGGTAGGTGCTTCACCGAGCCCAGTAGCAATCAGTTTCACTTTTCCTTCATAGGTACAGATATCACCAGCTGCATAAACACCTGGAATAGAAGTAGACATATCTGATTTTACAGTGATGGCATTTCTGGTACTATCAAGTCCCCAAGAAGAGAGATGTTCTAAATTAGAAGTGAATCCATAATTGACGATCAGAGCATCAATCATCAAATCAATTGTTTCATCGCTCTTCACTTTTTTTAAGCGGATATCTGACAGTTCTCCATCGTTGCCAGACAATCCATCGATTAGATATGGAGTAAGCAAGTTGACAGATGAAGACTTCAAACGTGATACGCTATGTTCATGCGCACGGAATTCCGGACGACGATGGATCAGGTAAACTTCGCTTGCAATAGGCTCCAACATCAATGCCCAATCGATAGCAGAATCGCCGCCTCCAGCAATAGCAACTTTTTTTCCGGCATATTTCATCAAATCATTTACGAAATAATCCAATCCGTGGTTTTCGAATGCTTCAGCATTATCTAAATTCAATTTTCTTGGCTGGAATGAACCATTTCCTAAAGCTAAAATGACTGCTTTAGAATAATGTATGCCTTTATTTGTAGTGATCTCGATAACTTCGTCTTCACGAGTAAGCGAGAGAACTTCTTCTTTTAAATGAAATGTATGGTTAAAAGTAGTTAACTGTTTTTCTAATTGATCGATTAATTCACTTGCTTTGATTGCTGGATAACCTGGGATATCGTAAATATATTTTTCAGGATATAATGTTGCTAATTGACCACCAAGTTGAGGTAGACTGTCAATGATTTTTGTTTTAGCTTGGCGCATTCCTGCATAAAAAGCGGCAAACATCCCCACAGGACCTGCACCGATAATTGTAATGTCATAGATTTCCATAAAAAATTCCTCCCTTTTCACACTATAGCAGAATTTAATTGAGAATGCTTCTCAAAAATATTTGAAGTTGAAATGGTCAGTCATAGAATTTATTCATGGAATGCAGGCAGTGATGAAAAAATAAAGAAAAACAAATCTAGTATTTTTACGGAAGGTTAGGTATTATGTTATTATTATTTATGAAGTATGCAAATAATAGGAGGAAACAATATGGGATTCCCACAACTAGATTTAAAAAGTGAAAAAGGACCAAAAGCTGTTATCAAAACAAACCGTGGTGATATTACTGTCCAATTATTCCCTGAACTAGCACCGAAGACGGTTCAAAATTTCATTGAACTTTCCAAAAAAGGTTATTATGATGGCGTGATTTTTCACCGTGTTATTCCTGATTTCATGATTCAAGGCGGCGATCCAACTGGAACAGGGATGGGTGGAGAAAGTATTTATGGCGAAAGTTTTGAAGATGAATTCAGTCGTGAACTGTTCAACCTTCGCGGAGCTTTATCTATGGCAAATTCAGGTCCAAACACAAACGGAAGCCAATTCTTTATTGTAAATAACACAAATGTGCCAGCTAATATGCTTGGACAATTGGAAGGTGCTGGATTCCCATCAGAAATCATTGAAGCGTATAAAGGTGGCGGAACCCCTTGGCTAGATTTCCGACATACAGTCTTTGGACATGTACTGGAAGGAATGGATACAGTAGATGAAATTGCAAATGTGCAACGTGGTCCACAAGACCGCCCTGTACATGATGTAGTGATAGAAACAATTGAAATTTCAGAATAGTTTGGTATGATACGGAGTAATTATAGAAAAGGACGAAACCTAGTAAGGTCTCGTCCTTTTACTTTGATAACTGATTTATTCGATTGTTTCTAAAGCGTGCTTGATTCGATGGAGTCCTTCTAGTAAAGTTTCTTCTGGACAAGCAATATTCAAGCGCATATGTCCATGACCGGAAGGACCAAATGTGATACCAGGATTTAATACGACTTTTCCTTTTCTCACTAGAGTGTTCTCTAATTTCTGGTCGTCTGAAATATAAGCGGTAAAATCCAACCACATTAAATAAGTTCCTTCAGGGTTCATTATTCTCACTTTCGGAAGATGCTGTTCAAAAAACTGATTAACTGTTTGAACATTTTTTTCTAGATAAGGAATCAGTTGACTTAACCATTCTCCACCGGTCTCATAAGCCGCTTGAGTCCCAATCAAACCAAAAGTGTTGATTTCGTGCTGTTGATTCATCACTAGATGTTTTTCAAATTTATCTTTCAGCTCTGGATTTTTGATAAATACCATTGAATTTTTGATTGCAGCTAAATTGAAAGTCTTTGTTGCAGAAGTAAAGGCAATGAGCAAATCGTCCAAATCGGGATTAATCGTCAGCATGGAAGTAAATGTATGATCGAATAAAGTCAAATCTTGATGGATTTCGTCACTAAACAGAAACACTCGATGTTTTAAACACAATTCGCTTAACTGTTTCAATTCTTCTTTGTTCCAAACGCGACCTCCTGGATTATGAGGATTGCACAAGATCATTGCTTTTACATTGTTTTCTTCTATTTTTTTCTCCATGTCAGAAAAGTCCATGACAAAATGATTATTTTTTTCTAGCAAAGAGCTTCGAACAATGTGACGTTGATTTGTTTCTATAATAGAGGAAAATGGAGGATAAACTGGGTCGTGAATCAAAATAGAATCACCTGGTTTTGTAAAAGTTTGTACTGCTGCAGCTAAACTAGTCAACACACCACTTGTAAAAACAATATTTTCTTTCGTCAACTCAACAGCATGGCGTTGACGTTCCCAATGAATGATAGCCTGATAGAGTTTATCAGACAGAGTGGCATAACCAAAGATTCCGTGTTTGATGTATTCACTAAACGCATTAGCTACCCCCTCGGGAGATAAGAAATCCATATCTGCTACCCACAAAGGAAGTAAATCATCCATTTGATATGTCTCGGCAATCGCGTCCCATTTTACACTTTCTGTATCTTTTCTTGAAATCTTTTTATCAAATTCGATCATCTCAATACCTCCAGTCATTTTCGTCGCTTCTTTTTTTGAGCTATTTACAGTATAATGATAAATGCGAAGAGAGGGAAGTAGATGACTTATAAAATTGGACAAATAATTGAAGGAAAAGTAACAGGGATACAGCCTTATGGGGCATTCGTCTCTCTTGATAATGAGACGCAAGGACTTATTCATGTTTCGGAAGTACAATCCGGTTATACGAAAAATATCCATTCATTGTTAAAAGTCGGGCAGCCAGTAACCGTTCAGATCATCGACATTGATGAATATTCCAAAAAAATCAGTTTATCTTTAAGAACGTTAGAAAAAACAAATCCAGCTGTTCCTTATCGTAGAAAAAGATATTTCACGAATAAAAATCGTAAAATCGGTTTTGCTACTATTGCGGAGCAGTTACCTATTTGGATAGAAGAAGCGTTATCTGAATTAGAACGGAAAGAAAATAAGAAATAAAAAGTGTGTATTTTTTCTGAAAATGTGCTAGAATTTTTATGTAAGCCATAGAACAAGGTGATCGAGGTGGAAATTTTGGCAAGCAAAAGAGTTGCTGGTACAATTATGTTGCATTTGGAGGATGGTTCTAAAAAATTTTTGGTCCATTCAATTGATGACAAGTTGGAATTTGCGTTAGCGGAACTTTCTGAAGGGAAGACTGGTTTAGCGAATATACTTAATTTCTTAAAAGAAATAGTTCATATCGATGTTAGCAAGATTAGTTTGATGGAATTGACAAATACACATATTAATCAGGAAAATGTTCCGTTGTTTGTCTTTGAGACTGAACAAAAGAATCAAAGAGAAGAATTAGGCGAAGGATATATTTGGGAAGAACCAGGTCAAATGCGCTCTGTTCTTGGAACTTACGAAGTAGAGGGAGTGCCTTTCTTCTAAAATACAGATTAAGCGAACAAAGAAGTTTGAATTTTTTTCAAACTTCTTTTTTTATTGTTTGATCCAGAAAAGACATTGAAATGTTCTGCTATAGATAATTTTTTAGTGAATTTTGTTTTCAAAATATGTAGAAAACGTTTGTATAACGAATAATAATAATTGATCGAAAAATCATTTCACAAAGTAATGCTTAATTTATAGTTGACCGAGGAAGAAATACATGATAAATTTAACAGCGTTGATTCTGGAAGTGGACGTTATATCACGTTTCTGAAAAAACTTAAAAAATAGTTATTGACATGTTGATAATGACATGATA